>NZ_JAMOKT010000035.1:0-77651 GCF_023656795.1 Parabacteroides caeci | reverse complement strand
GTTGTAGACTACGACGTAGATAGGCTACAGGTGTAAGGGCAGTAATGTCGAAGCCGAGTAGTACTAATAGCCCGAGACTTTCTATTTCCGAGAGGAAGGATTGATATATCAGCAGTGTTAGTATTTATACTAACAAAGCGAAGGTTACTGAAAAGTAGCGTTGTCCAAAGTCAAACATCTTAAAGGTATTAAGGTGGTTATAGCGTTGGGGATCCACCTCTTCCCATTCCGAACAGAGAAGTTAAGCCCAACCACGTCGATGGTACTGCGTAAAAGTGGGAGAGTAGATAGCCGCCGTTTTAGATAGAAGGAGTTCATTCGAAAGAGTGGACTCCTTTTTGTTTTATGTATATGACGGTTCAAATAGAAATAATAAATATCAAATAAGATAATAAAACTCAGTCGAAACTCAGCTTTATTATTTCTCCGTAGGATGGCACGTTTTTAAAGGCTTCTTCTATTCCATATTCTCCGGCATAAACACGCGCACAAGTTAAAACACCTCCATGGGCAAATATACAGACATCTTGCATTTCGCTTTTTCTGATCTCATCAAGAAATGAACTGACGCGGTCGTATTGGTCTTTTAACGATTCTCCGTTTGGTGTCCTGATATTGATCCAGTCTGCAAACCAGGCTTCGGAACGTGGGTCGGAGGATAAGTCTTCCCAGGATTTCATTTCCCATTCCCCAAAATTCAATTCTTTTACGCGATCTTCCCGAATGGCATCCGGATAACCACAATAGGAGGCTAACCGTACACAGCGGGTTAACGGACTACACCAGACTTTGTCAAAAGTAAGTCCGGATAATGATTCTTTTACTTTTTCGGCTTCTTCCTCAAAAGATGGGCGTAGTAGTACGTCGGTTTGTCCGTAGGCATAACCTGCGGGAACGTCGACAGACGTATGTCTGATTAAATAGATATTCATATGTAAATAACTAAAGTGTTGTTGTATATATAACAGCTATACCCAGATAAAAGCTTAATTCGCATAGTAGAAATGTAGCTCCGCAGCAGTCACCGGTATATCCTTGTATTTTCTTTTTCATAAAAGTAGTCAATAGGTACCAGGTAGCAACGGGTAGGAGACCTGCCAGAAAATATACGGGTTCAGGCAACCAGCATAGAGGCAGTAACAGACAAATAAGACTGAACAGGTATTCTCCGGTTGTCATCCGGCTATAAACAGTTTTACTTTTTGCTTCTTCCTCTTTTCGGGCATATGGGAGGCGATTGATGATCATACCTGCAATACCTTTGCTATAAGGATCACCTGCAAGGATGGCACAACCTGCCAGTTCGACCGGGAGATTGCTGAGCAACAAATAATACAGGCCAAAATAACAGATCAAACCAATTACTCCATAACTTCCTATATGCGAGTCTTTCATAATAGCCAATATCCGTTCCCGGTTTGTGCCTCCTCCGAATCCGTCAAAAAAATCAGCCAGGCCGTCTTCGTGGAGACAGCCTGTGATTAATAAACGGGTGATCATAGCCAGGGCTAAAGCAACTCCGGAAGGCAGAACGAGTGAGCCTGCATATAGTACAATCACCATCAGCCCGGCAGTAAACCAACCGACTAAAGCCCATCGGCTCACTATATTTTTGAAATATTCGGCAGGTACTTCAGCCAGTTTCCAAAAAGGCAGACGTGTAAAGAATATGAATGCAGCCAGTATACGCAACATATATTTAAATGTTAGGAATGGATACTATCCGGTTAAAAATATTTTGTCACAGCCGCCTGTTGGAAAGTATGCATCTCGTTGATCATGCGTACGGCCGAGTCAACGATCGGATAAGCACACACGGAACCGGAACCTTCTCCCAAACGCAGTCCCAGGTTTAGAATCGGGTTTACCTGTAATACATCCAGTACTTTCCGGTGTCCGGCTTCGTCTCCGCAATGACCGAATATGCAATAAGGTAACATTTCAGGATATAACCGGGAAGCTGCCAGAACACAGTTGGTCATGATAAACCCGTCGACAAGTATGATCATTTTGAGTTCTGCTGCCCGGAGCATTCCACCGACAGCCATGACCATTTCGTATCCTCCGAAATAACGGATCACATCTAATGGGCTATTATCTCCTTTATAGTTTTCAAGCGATGCTTTCAACACATTATATTTATGTTGTACGCCTATACTGTCCAACCCGCTTCCGGCACCGACACATTCTATCAATGGAATACCAGTTAGGCAAGTCATCCACATGCTGGAAGCTGCCGTGTTACCTATTCCCATTTCGCCAAAGCTGATGACGTTGCATCCTTCCTTATAGCAATCACTCACAATTTCAGCACCGTATTGTAGTGCCAATTCCATTTCTTCCTGTGTCATTGCTGCTTCATGGAGGAAATTACGGGTTCCTTTCCTGATTTTCCGGTCGATTAGTTGTGGAATGGAAGGAAAGTCGAAATCTACGCCACCATCAACAATCTTCAGTTCGATGCCATGCTGGCGGGCAAGAAAACAAACACCAGCTCCGCCGTTCAGGAAATTGTGAATTACCTGGCGGGTTACTTCTTTGGGTGATTTACTTACTCCTTCATCTGCAATACCGTGGTCGGAGGCATAAATGACATTGACCGGATGATGTAGGGAAGGGGTAAGCGTCTGCTGGATCAAACCGATCTGAAGAGCTAATTCTTCTAATCTACCTAATGAACCTTTAGGTTTTGTCAGATTGTTTATTTTTTCCTGTAATGTTTCTGCGATAGCAGCATCTGGTTTTTCAATATTAAAAGTAATCATTGTATTGTTATTTTGTTATCCTTTTATTTTCATGGGTATTCCGCTTACCATCAGTACGACTTCGTCGGCTCGGGAGGCTATATGCTGGTTCAGCCACCCTTGCAGGTCTGTGAATTTGCGTTGAACCGGATCTGGCGAGACTCCGCCTAGCCCAATCTCATTGGTCACGAATATAAGATAAGCCTCCTGTTGGGTCAGCCGGTTGAATTCTTCTTTCAGTTCTGTCAATGATTTTTCGACATTACTGTCATTGTCGAAAAAGAAGTTTGTGCCCCATAACGTGACACAATCTATAACGACTACCCGGCCATTCAGATTATGATGGCTCAGGTATTTTTCTTCTTCTATATTTGTCCATTCCGGACCACGGTCTGCTTGGTGACGGAGAACCCGTTGACGGAATTCTTCATCCCATACACGCGAAGTCGCCAGGTAAACCGGGTTAGTGCTCAATGATAGGGCTAACTTTTGTGCATATCCGCTTTTGCCGGAACGTTGACCTCCTGTAATAAGTACGATATGTTTGTGCTGCATCGTATTATTCTCCTTTAGGCTTGTTGCGGGTAGCAACTCGTTTCCCTTTGTTTATCGGATTGTTTTTACTTGTTTTTCGCAAGCTGGCAGATTTGGGAGAAGCGGCAAGGCGTTGCGCAACGGCTGCTTTTCCCAAAGATTTACCGAACTTCGGACGCATGGCATCTTTGAGCGCTTTTTCTTCTGGCGTCAATTTTTCTTTTGGTTTTTCTCCGTTTTTAGCAGCTTTTCTGGCGGCAGCATATTTGTTGTATTTGACATATTTGCCAGGTCTCAGCTTACTGCCGGAACCGGAAGGTTTCTTTTTTTCAACAGGCGCACTGTCTTCCACCTTCTTTTCTTTTTTCTCCACTTTGGCAACAGGATCGCCGAAGATCAGATTTTGAGTTTTACCGGAACCGGTGCGTGCATGCTCCTGAGCCTGGCTGAAATTAACTTTAATATCATCAAGCATGACGATATCAGCTTTGCTAACTTTCTGACCGACTTCCGGCTGTTTTCCGTTGACGGTAACCCGCCCCATTTCGATGAACTTGTCTGCTTCCCGGCGCGAGCAAAGTCCTGCGTCACTGAGCAATTTGTTTAGTCTTATTTCCATGTCTGTATAATTTTCTTTATTGTAATAATATTGATAGAAGACAAACAAGCAATCCCATGGCTAGTTCTGTATTGCTGTTTATTTTAGTTGCTATTAACATATCTTCTGTTGTAAAAGGCCTGCCGTTGACTCCGATATAAGGCTTTTCTACCGCTTGACCGAAGTAATCGTGTGTACCTCCGAAACGACAATCGAGGATGGCTGCCAATGCTGCTTCCGGATAACCTGAATTGGGACTGAGATGTGCCCTGCCGAAACGTGTCAGAAAATCTCTTTTGTGCCAGTTTCCAGAAACCAGTAACATCAGGCAAGCTGTCAGCCGGGCAGGTATGTAGTTGGCAACATCGTCCAACCGGGCGGCAGCTTCTCCGAACTCCTTGTATCGTTCGTTCTTATAGCCGATCATCGAGTCGAGTGTATTAATCATCTTATAAGCCATCATTCCGGGCAATCCTAAAAGGCCAAACCAGAACATCGGGGCGATCACTCCGTCACTCAGGTTTTCTGCCAAAGTTTCAAGGGCGGCGGCCCTGATTTCCTGCGGGGATAGATTGGAGGTGTCACGTCCGACGATGCGTCCGACTTGTGTCCGTCCTTCTTCCACACTGCGGTCTACTGCTTCAAAAACGGCTTTTACTTCCGTAATCAATGTTTTTCCGGCAAGGCAATAGAATACACCTACTCCGACAAGAATTACGTATAAATAAGTATTTATAAATGCTCCCCAGAAAAGGATTAACCGGGTTATAAAGTAAATGCCTGCTACAAGGATTAGTGTCAACAGACCTCCTTTATAGAAACGGTTCTCACCCTGATTCAATTTTTTCTCTCCGAAAGAAATGAGTTTGCCGAACCAGACGATGGGGTGAGGCCAGCCTTCCGGATCACCTAACAGGCGGTCTGCCAGCCATCCACCCAAAAAGGGGATTACCTTGAATGAATATATCGATTGAGTTAACCAGTACATATTATTTGTTTGAGAGACAAAGGTAGAAAATTGTACCGTTTTTTGTTTTGTAAATTCACTAATAAATATCTACCTTTGTCTTATGCTTAGGATAATAACACATATAGAACGATTATTACTGGTACATGACTGTGTGATTGTACCGAAATTTGGAGGTTTTGTACTGCAAACAGTTTCTGCCGTATGCAACGGAGAGGAACATCTGTTCAGTCCGCAGCGCAAAGAAATCGTTTTTAATATCACACTACAACATAACGACGGGTTACTTTCAGAGTCATACATGCAAATGTATGGTGTTAATTACCGGAAGGCGCAATTGATGCTGGAGGAAGATGTCGACGATATGAAAGCTGCTTTGCAGGAAGAAAAGAGATTATCCTTTGGTCTGTTAGGTTCTTTCAGTCTGGGACAGGAAGGCCAGATGATTTTCCATCCGGGAGAATCGGATGCATTCAGTGTCTGTTCATATGGATTGGCGGCTTTTAATTTTCCTCAGCTTAAACCTGTTTTGGCAGAGCATGAAGAGGTCGCTTTGCTTACCGGAAAGAAGAAAAAAGATACATTATATATACCGGTCAGCCGGAAGTTTCTCCGCGTAGTAGCTGCTTCGGCTGCTGCTGTCGCTTTATTCCTGTTGGTTTCAACTCCGGTGGAAGATGTGAACCAGGCTGCTTATACTGCCAGTTTTGTTCCGACGGAAATGGTTGCCAGAAATGCGCCAGAAATGAAAACGGAAGAAGTGAGCACATCTGTAGAAACTGTGGCTCCTGAAACTAAGGCACCGGAGGTGAAAAACGATGCGGTAGTTATTGCACCAGTCCTGAAAGTGAAAAAGCAGGCGGTCGCTCCCAAACCGGCGGTCAGCAAGCCGAATCAGAAAATGTATCATATCGTGATAGCCAGTTTCCCTACGGAAGAACAAGCTGATAAATATATTGCCGGGGTGGATCGTAAAGATTGCAAGCATGTGAGTAAAGTCGTTCGTGATGGTAAGTATCGTATCTATGCCGATAGATTTGATAATCGTGAGCAGGCTGAAAGCTATATGGCAACTTTGCGTACGAATGAGAAATATAAAGATGCCTGGTTGTTTATCAGCCGATAATTAGTCCCCTTCTCGTATTGATTTTATTTTATATGAATTCCTTTTATTCCTTTTCCTGTTTGGATTGCTTTTTCTTTTTTAACCGCCCTGCCTTTCGTAGTGCCTGATCCAGAATGTACTGTATCTGGCCATTGGTGCTGCGGAATTCATCCGCAGCCCAGGTTTCGATAGCATCCATCATCTCCGCATCGATCCGCAGAACAAAATTTTTGGTTGCATTCTCTTTTTTGGCCATCACTTATATTAATATTAAAAATTTAGAATCATTGATATAATGTACCTGTGTTGATAACAGGCTGTGCGGACTCATCGGCACAAAGAACAACCAACAGGTTGCTGACCATTGCCGCTTTTCTTTCTTCATCGAGCTCGACAATACTATCTTTTTCCAGCTTCTCCAACGCCAGATGAACCATGCTGACTGCTCCTTCAACGATACGTTCGCGAGCGGCAATAATTGCATCGGCTTGCTGGCGGCGCAGCATTACACCTGCGATTTCAGAGGCATAAGCCAGATAGTTGATACGTGCTTCAACAATCTCTATTCCTGCTATCGACAACCGGCTGTTCAACTCTTCTTCGAGCCGGGAAGTCACTTCGCCTTCATTGTCGGAACGTAATGTGACTTTGTCGGTCGTTTCGTTTGTGTCATAGGCATACATTCCGGCCACCTGGCGTAAAGCAGCATCGCTTTGAATCTGCACGAATGATTGAACATTCCCGGAAATATCGAAAGTCGCTTTATAGGTGTCTTTTACTCTCCACACTACAACGGCGCCGATCATTACCGGATTACCTACTTTGTCGTTTACCTTGATCGGTTCAAGGTTCAGATTGAAAATACGCAAGGTTACTTTCGTTTTTAGGAAGAGGGGATTCACCCAAAAGAAGCCGTTTTCAACGACAGTACCGACATATTTTCCGAAAAATGTCATGACCCGTGAATTGTTCGGTTGGATAATCATCAGACCGGAGCACATGAAAGCGGCACATAATATACCGATCACTCCCAACGCTGTACTCCATGTTTGTCCATGTGTGAAGAAGTAAATAGACATTCCAGCTATAATCAGGATTAATAATATCGCTAAAAAACCGGAAATCATGCCGTTAAATATCTTTTCTTGTGCTTTCATAATAATTTGTATTTGATATTAATTTGATATCACAAATTAAAGCAATTGTTTGTACATGACCAAATAAAATATACTCTTTTTATAAGGGGATATTTAAAATATTATTTAGCTTTGTCTACTCAAAATTTACACGATTGGAATTTCAACTAGACACGGACAACAAGGAATTTCAGGATGCCTTGCAACTGATTACCCATACCCGCCAGTCTGTTTTCCTGACAGGGAAAGCGGGGACGGGCAAATCCACTTTTCTCAAATATATTTGTTCGCATACCAAAAAGAAGCATGTCGTATTGGCTCCGACTGGTATTGCGGCTATTAATGCTGAAGGGGTGACTTTACATTCTTTCTTCAAACTGCCGTTCCGTCCGATGTTACCGGATGATCCCGATCTGAGCCTGAAAGACGGGCGGATCTTTGAATTTTTCAAATACCGGAAAGAGCACCGGAAAATAATATCGGAGGTCGAACTGATCATTATCGACGAGATTTCGATGGTACGGGCGGATATTATCGACTGTGTAGATCGTATTTTACGTGTTTTTTCGGAAAATATGCGTTTGCCGTTTGGAGGGAAACAGTTATTGTTTGTCGGAGACGTGTTTCAGTTGGAGCCGGTTGTGCCGTCTGACCAGAAAGAGATACTCAGCCTTTTCTATGCCAGTCCGTTCTTCTTTTCAGCCAGGGTTTTCAAGTCAATCAACCTGGTGCCTATTGAGTTGCAGAAAGTTTATCGGCAGACCGATCCGGTCTTTATTAATATATTGGACCGGATACGGAGCAATGCGGCGAGAAGACAGGAACTGGAAATTTTGAATGCCCGTTATTTCCCTGAGTTTGCGCCGAATAACGAAGATATGTATATTACACTTGCTACCCGGCGCGATCAAGTAGACTTCATCAATGAAAAGAAGTTGTCGGAATTGCCCGGTGAAGAATTTATATCCGCGGGGCGTGTAGATGGTGATTTTCCGGAATCATCTTTACCAACACAATTGAATCTGGCAATCAAAGAACAGGCGCAGGTGATTTTTATTGATAATGATTATGAACGCCGGTGGGTGAACGGAACTATCGGTATGATTTCGGGCATCGATGAGAACGGGAATGTATATGTCCTGTTGGAAAACGGAATCGAACATCTGGTGGAACCTACTTCGTGGCGTAATTATAAATATAAGTATAACGAAAAGGAAAAAAGGATAGAGGAGGAGATTGTCGGTACTTTTGAACAATTGCCGATCCGTCTTGCCTGGGCGATTACCGTGCATAAAAGCCAGGGACTTACGTTTAACCGGGTTGTCGTGGATTTGACCGGAGGGGTCTTTGCCGGCGGCCAGACATACGTGGCACTAAGCCGTTGCACATCCCTCGAAGGACTGGTTCTGAAGAGTAAAGTGACTCCTCACGATATTTTTGTACGTAAAGAAATTGTTCAGTTCAGCCAGATTTTCAATAGTAAGGAGCTGATTGAAAAGAGCCTTCGGGAAAGTGAAGCGGAACTTTTATATGCTCGTGCTGCCCATGATTTTAACCGTGGAAATATGAAGGATGCCGTGGAGTCTTTTGCTCTTGCAATAGGGAAACGGAACGAAATGGATAAACCGTTGGTGCAGCGCCTGCTTCGTTCTAAACTTCAGCGTATAAATACGCAACGCCAGGAAATCAAAAAACTAAAAGAAGAACTTTACGCGCAACGTGAAATCCTGAAAGAATATGCCCATGAATATTATTTGATGGGAAATGAATGTGTAACCAAAGCCAATGATCCGAATGCAGCTCTCCGCTCATTCGATAAAGCGTTGAAACTGTATCCTGAATATGTGGATGCCTGGGTGCGCAAAGGTGTCACGCTGCTGGATATTGGCGAAACATACGATGCCCAAGTGGCATTGAATGAAGCCGTCAAACTGAGCCCCCTTTCATTTAAGGCCCGTTATAATCGTGGAAAATGTTATCTACGCATGAAATATTATGAGGAGGCGGTCGCTGATCTCCAAAAAGCCGTTTCCATTAAGCCCAAACACGCATCAGCACACGAGTATCTGGCTGAAGTTTATCGTTTTGTCGGTGAAGAGGAACTCGCTCAGCAACATCAGGATATAGCCGATAGTTTGCGGGAAAATCGAAATATTTAAGAAAGTCCATAAAAATCAAGTGGATTCGTAATGTGTTGGTAACATAGATTATATATCTTTGTGGCGTTGTATAAAAAGTGTTTCGATTGTTTTAATTTTAATATTATCTAGTATGAAGAACTTATCTGTGTTTGTTCTTTTTCTTTTTTGTCTGACATTCACGTTGAATGGCCAGGTTACCACTTCCGGGATCAGTGGAAAAGTGACGGCGGAAGGCGAACTTCTGATCGGCGCTACAGTACAGGCTGTTCATGAGCCTTCTGGTACTACTTATGGAACTGTTACTAATGCGGATGGACGTTACAGTCTACAGGGGATGCGTATCGGCGGTCCTTATACAGTTGAAGTATCTTATGTCGGATTTCAGAAAGCAGTATATAAAAATATTACGCTTCAATTAGGTGAAACTTATCTGTTGGATGTAAAGTTGACAGAATCATTATCATTGGATGAAGTGGTTGTCACTGCATCGAAAGCAGCCTTGTTTAATTCTCAGAAGACCGGGGCGGCACAAAACTTCAATCAGGAACAGATTCTTTCTACTCCGACTGTGAATCGTAGTATCTTTGATATTACTAAAATGAACCCTATGGGAATTAATACGAGCAGCGGAATGTCGTTTGTCGGTTCGAGTAATAAATATAATTCTTTTCAGATTGATGGAACGGCAAATAATGATGTATTTGGGTTGTCAGCCAGCGGAACAAATGGTGATCAAGCAGGGGCAAATCCGATCTCTTTGGATGCTATTGAAGAAATTCAGGTGGTAATAGCTCCATTTGATGTGCGTCAAAGTGGATTTACAGGTGGTGGAATTAATGCTATCACGAAATCAGGAACAAATACATTTCATGGATCTGTTTATGGATATTATAATAATGAGAAATTTTATGGAAAAACACCTGGTGATGCAAAGGAACGTACACGCTTGGATGATCAATCATCAGAGACATACGGAGTTACTTTAGGTGGGCCGATTATTAAAAATAAACTATTCTTTTTCACCAACTTTGAAAGAGTAAAAGATGTTTTTCCTACAACAAATAACATTGGAACAGAAGGTTCCAAATTAGATAAAAACGAAGTAGACCTGATTATTAATAAAATATCTCAATTGACAGGCGGTTACGATGGAGGAGGTTATGGCCCTCTGGATGTAGATACTTATTCGAATAAATTTTTGGCTCGTATCGACTGGAATGCAAATGATAAAAATAAATTTACGCTCCGCTATAGTCTACTTGACGCACGCAGTATGAATTTTTCAAATAAACAGGCGGCAGCTCGTTTGAATGACAATGGGTATTATATGAAAAACTCCACTCACTCTATTGTCGCTGAATTGAATACACAGATAAGTTCTTTGTTGGCGAATGAGTTACGTGTGGGATGGACCCGTGTACGTGATAACCGTGATCCGTTGGGACAAGCTATGCCTTATGTCAAGATAGAACAACTGTCTGAAAATACTTCCTTGGAATTTGGTACGGAAAGATTTTCTATGGCAAACTCATTAAATCAGGATATTTTTACATTAACGGATAATCTGACAAGAATGGTAGGAAACCACTCTATCACAGTGGGAACCTACAATGAGTTTTTTAATATGAGTAATCTTTATCTGGCTAACAATTATGGTTCTTATACTTATAGCTCATTAGATGATTTTCTGTCAGTAGGAACAGCCAATGAAGTTGCTCCTAAATATTATGATTATTCTGTAGCGCGTACGGAAATAACCGGAACAAACCGTTGGGCCCCTGAATTTGGTGCGGCACAATTAGGTTTTTATGCACAGGATGAGTGGAATGTAACAAATTTGTTTCGATTGACTTATGGACTTCGGATGGATATTCCTCTGTTTTTTGATAAACCATTAGCCAATGAAACATTTAATAATTCAAATATAGCAAAGCAGTACAATGTTGCTACAAACCAGTTGCCTTCTACAAAGGTATTGTGGTCGCCTCGTGTCGGTTTCCGTTGGAATCCGAATGAAGAACGCAGGACTTTAATACGTGGTGGAGTCGGTATTTTCACCGGACGCATTCCTTTTGTTTGGATATCGAACAGCTTTACGAATACGGGAATTGAAGTGAGCCGTACTTCTTTAAACTTTAGAAATATGCCGAATGTCGGTCCGGATGATTTCCATTTCAGTATTGATCCTTCCAAACAGTATGAATCACCGGCTACGTCGGAAGTGAATGTGGTGGATAAAGATTTTAAATATCCGTCTGTTTTCCGTGCGAATTTGGCATTAGAGCATACTTTGCCTTATGATATTCGTGTGAGTTTGGAAGGCTTGTATTCAAAAACGTTGAATAATATCTTATATGAAAATATCAATTACCAACACGACGGTAATTTAAATAATGGAGGAGACAATCGTCCTACCTATAAAAAAGCAGACGACAATTTTACGCAAATTATGTATCTCACAAATACAAATAAAGGATATACATATAATGTAACGGCCAAGGTTGAGAAGTCTTTTGATTTCGGTTTGAATGCGATGGTTGCATATACTTATGGACAGGCAAAATCTTTGACGGATGGAAATTCGTCACAGGCTTATTCCGGTTGGAAATATAATGCGGTTTATGGAGGTGACGTCGCACCGGAATTGAGTTGGTCTATGTTTGATGTGCGTAACCGTATAGTTGCTTCTGTTTCTTATACTAAAGAATATGCGAAACATTTTGCAACGACTGTAAGTCTGTTTTATAATGGTCAGACAGGCGGACGTTATTCTTTGCTTTACTCAAATGATATCAATGGCGATGGTTATGGAAATGACTTATTATATATACCAACGGACGCTGAACGTGAGAAAATGGTTTTTACTGATATTATATCAAACGGGAAAGTTACTTCTACCGCAGCAGATCAAAAGGATGCTTTTATTAAGTGGATTGACGGGAATAAAGATATCAGAGAAACAAAAGGGGACCATATCAAACGAAATCAATTGGTAATGCCGTTTGAACATCACTTTGATTTTCATATTGCGCAGAATTTCTTTATGAATGTGGCAGGAAGAAGACATACGCTTCAGGTTAATTTTGATATATTGAATGTCGGAAACCTTTTTAATAAAAAATGGGGGGTGTATCACCAGACTTCTACCGGGTATGATCTGACGCCTGTAACAGCTTCTACTGGTAAAGATGGTCAGTTTACCTATCAGTTCCGTGATCCGGGTGATATGTATACGAATACGGCAATCACGTCACGCTGGCAGGCTCAGATTGGTTTACGTTATATTTTCTAGCCGTGTATTTAACGATTTGAATAAAATAATCGGGAGAGGTTCACTATCTTTGTGGACCTCTTTCTTTTTGAGGTGATTGTATATGAAAAGATATGTAAGTTTATTTATAGGATGTATCGTTCTGGCCGGTATACTTTTTTCCGGCTGTTCTTCATCGAAGCGCCATGACCGTTATGTGGTCGTTCTTTCCATGGATGGATTCCGTTCCGATTATCCCGATCGTGCTTATACCCCGACATTGGATTCTTTGGCGAAAGTCGGGATTCGTGCCGCTTTTCGTCCTTCTTTTCCCAGCGTAACATTTCCGAACCATTACAGTATGGCAACCGGTTTGCACCCGGATCATCACGGCTTGGTTAATAATTTCTTTTATGCCCCCGACTTGGACAGTGTTTACCGTATGGCGGACCCCACTCCGGGTTTTTATGGAGGGGAACCGATCTGGAATACGGCAGAGAAACAGGGAGTACATGCGGCCTCTTTCTTTTGGGTGGGCAGTGAATATCCGATCCAGGGTCGGCAGCCTTCCATCTGGAAACCTTTTGATAAAAAGGTCCCTTATTCGGACCGCGCCGATTCTGTTGTAGCCTGGTTGCAGCTACCGGAGGATATACGTCCTCATTTGGTTATGTGGTATATCGAAGAGCCGGATGCGATCGGTCATATCTGTACGCCTGACTCTTCGGTAACTTTAGAGAAAGTAGAGGAGCTGGATCGTGTATTGAACCATTTCTTTAATGAGGCTCGCAAACTGGATATTTTCGATAAAATAGATTTTATAGTTCTGTCCGATCACGGAATGGCTACTTATACGCCTGAGAAATATGTCAATCTGAATGACTATTTGCCACGTGACAGTTTCGATTATATTTTTGACGGTGTCCCGACTTTGCTTTATCCGAAGAATGGTTATACCGAGACCGCTTACAATATCCTGAAAAAGGTTCCGAATGTGACGGTTTGGAGGAAAGAGGAAATTCCTGCTGAATACGTTTATGGGAATAATCCCCGTATAGGAGATTTAGTTGTGCTTCCCAATATCGGAACTTACCTGCATTTCCGTGATAAATCCTATCCTTATCCGGGTGCAACTCATGGTTATGATAATTTTTCACCGGAGATGGAAGCTATATTTTATGCGGCAGGCCCTTCATTTAAAGAGAATGTCGAATTGCCTGTCATGGCAAATGTAAATCTTTATCTGATTATATCCCGGTTATTGAATCTGGAACCCGCTCCGAATGACGGTGATAGTGTGGTTGTAAATACTTTATTCCGGTAAAAATAAAAAAAGCGATCTGTAAGGGTCGCTTTTTTTGATATCAAAGGGTATATTTCATTTTAATAGCTGAAATTCATCCCCGGACAAAAAGCTATCTGACTTTTGGCACTAGTGATCTGAATCATGTTTTCGCGGGCTAGCCATCCGATTGCAGACCATAAATCAGCTTCACATAAGGAGGTTGCCTTTTTCAACTCCTCCAAACTCCAACATCCACCATCCAGTAACAGATTCCTGATGGTACCTGCATTTAATCCAATTGTTCCTTTCGTCATGACAAATTCTCTTTTATGTTTATGGTATGTTGAGTTAAAACAGAAATTAAAGCAGAAATGATATATTCCGGCGTTTTTTTAGTGTGTTTTATAAAAAAGAGATCCCATCAAAAGACTTTTTTTGTAAATCAGGCGGATGGAGATTCACGAACTTAAAATAAATCATTGTTTGTTTATAAGAGTTTTTTGAGAAAAAAATGTTTGAAAAAGATTGTCATAAAGTATGGTGGTATCGAATTAAACCTTACATTTGTAGCCTATTGAGATTGATTTAAACTTGTATTTGAAGTTTTGCTCGCAACTTAGATTTGTAAAGTACATTCATTCAACTATTATTCTATTCATCCCTCAATAAACAATTAACTAAATAAGTTTTTATAAATGAATCTTTACATTTCAAATTTAAGTTATAACGTCACAGACGCTGACTTAAACGAGTTGTTTGCTGACTATGGGGAAATCCTCTCAGCTAGAGTTATCACAGACAGAGAAACAGGCCGTTCAAGAGGTTTTGGTTTTGTAGAATTGAAGGATGACGATTTAGCCAAGAAGGCTATCGAAGAATTAAACCAGGCTACTTATGATGAAAAAGTAATCAGCGTAACAGAAGCACGTCCGAGAGAAGACCGTGGTGGAAACCGTGGCGGTGGTTTCGGCGGTAATCGTGGCGGTGGTTTCGGCGGCGGTAATCGTGGTGGTGGCTACGGTGGTGGCAATCGCGGTGGCGGTGGCTACGGTAACGGCGGCGGAAGAAGATATTAATTCGCATTATAGCAAATGGAAAAGCGATCTGGTAACAGGTCGCTTTTTTGTTTCTTATGGACGCAGATTTTATATATTATGATACTGCTTTCTCATATATTATGATATTAGAGTCGCATAATATGTGAGAAAGCAGTATCATAATATATGAGAAATTTGCAAACTGTATGTTGATCTCCATAAAAAAAGCCTGCCGAAATCATTTCAGCAGGCTTTCGTAGTGCGTCCGGGGATCGAACCCGAGTTTCCGCCGTGAGAGGGCGGCGTCCTAGGCCACTAGACGAATGCACCGTTTCGTGTCATAGTTTTCATTGTTTGACGGGACAAAAATAGTTATTATTTCGTTTCGGTGTTCTCCGGAACGGAAAAAAATGTAAAGAATTTTGTTTCTTCCTGTCATTATGATACTATAATTGTCTTCATACAACTAAAAGGCGTTAAAACTGAGCGCAATTTCGTTTATTTTTCATTGTTCTTCCTGTTTATTTATTCTACCTTTGCCATCTGTTATTGAACAATATACTATTGAACAATTACTAATACCAGTATTAAAATAACTAATATTATGGCAGAACTAAAAGAAAAACTTTTCTCAGAATTCGCTCCGGTCACTACTGAAGAGTGGATGGCGAAGATTACGGCTGACCTGAAAGGTGCTCCGTTTGAGAAAAAGCTTGTCTGGAAGACAGGCGAAGGATTTAATGTAAATCCTTTCTATCGTGCAGAAGACATCGAAGGTTTGAAGACTACCGAGTCTCTTCCCGGTGAATTCCCTTATGTTCGCGGAACAAAGAAGGATAACGACTGGAAGGTACGCCAGAACATTGAAGTAACCTGTTTCAAGGAAGCCAACGAAAAGGCTCTTGATTTGCTGACTAAAGGTGTTACTTCTCTCGGTTTCATCATCAAAGGTGATGAAGTGAATGCTGAAAATATTGCAACATTATTAAACGGTATCTGTCCGGAAGCTACTGAACTGAACTTCAACACTTGCAACTGCAAGGCTGAAAAACTGATCGGTATCCTGGAATATATCCTGAAGGGAAAAGACGTAGACCTGAACAAATGTTTCGGTTCTGTAAACTATGACCCGTTCAAGAAACCGTTGGTAAAAGGTAAAGAAAATGGAAACTGGGTAGAAGCTGCATCTGCTGTGCTCAAAGCAGGTCAGGCACTACCAGGTTATAAAGTGTTAGCTGTAAACGCTTTCTACTTCAATAATGCAGGTGCTTATATTACTCAGGAACTGGGTTATGCACTGGCTTGGGGTAACGAACTGATGGCTAAATTGACTGAAGCTGGATTCAGCGCAGACGAAGTTGCCAAAAAGATTAAATTTAATCTGGGTATCAGTTCTAACTACTTCATGGAAATTGCTAAGTTCCGTGCAGCACGTTGGTTGTGGGCTGAAATTGTTGCTGCTTACAATCCAGAATGCAAATGTGCATGCAAGATGAACGCACATGCTCAGACTTCCGAATGGAACATGACTGTTTACGATGCTCATGTAAACTTGTTGCGTTCTCAGACTGAAGCGATGTCTGCTGCTTTGGCAGGTGTCGATTCTATTACTGTACGTCCTTTCGATAAGACTTATCAGACTCCGGACGATTTCTCTGAACGTATCGCCCGTAACCAGCAGTTGTTACTGAAAGAAGAATGTCACCTGGACAAGGTAGTCGATCCTTCTGCCGGTTCTTATTATGTGGAAGTACTGACAAACTCGTTAGCTGAAGTTGCCTGGAACCTGTTCCTGGAAGTAGAAGACAAAGGTGGTTTCGCAGCTGAAGTTGCTAACGGAAATATCCAGAATGCAGTGAATGCTTCCAATACAGCTCGTAAGAAAGCGGTTGCTACCCGTCGTGAAATTCTGCTGGGTTCTAACCAGTTCCCGAACTTTACGGAAGTGGCTGCCGGTAAGATTAAAGAAACTGCTTCCTGCTGCTGCGGTGGTGGTCATTCTTGCGGTGAAGCAACGGTTACTCCTCTTGATTTCTCTCGTGGTGCATCTCAGTTCGAAGCATTGCGTCTGGCAACTGAAAACAGCGGTAAGACACCGAATGTCTTTATGCTGACTATCGGTAACTTGTCTATGCGTATTGCCCGTTCACAGTTCTCAAGCAACTTCTTTGCTTGCGCCGGATATAAGGTAATTGATAACTTAGGTTTCGAAACTGTTGAAGCTGGCGTTGAGGCAGCGATGAAAGCCGGTGCTCAAATCGTTGTTCTTTGTTCTAGTGATGACGAATATGCAGAATATGCTCCTGCTGCTTATAAGGCGTTGGCCGGACGTGCTGAATTCGTTGTAGCAGGTGCTCCTGAATGCATGGAAGACCTGAAAGCTCAGGGTATCGATCAGTTTATCAATGTGAAGAGCAATGTGCTTGAAACATTGAAGGCTTTCAACGCAAAATTAGGAATCGCTTAAGTAGAAACAATTATGAGACCAAATTTTAAGAATATAGATATAAAGAATGCCGGTTTTGCAGCAACCAATGCTGCCGAATGGGCAAAAGCCAATGGCATCGAAGCCAATTGGAAAACACCCGAGCATATCGAGGTGAAACCAGTATATACAAAAGAAGACCTGGAAGGTATGGAGCATCTGCACTATGCATCTGGTCTGCCTCCTTATCTGCGTGGCCCGTATAGCGGTATGTACGCTATGCGTCCCTGGACAATCCGTCAGTATGCCGGTTTCTCTACCGCAGAAGAATCAAATGCATTCTACCGCCGTAACCTGGCTTCCGGCCAGAAAGGTTTGTCTGTTGCATTCGACCTTCCGACACACCGCGGATACGATGCCGATAACGAACGTGTTGTAGGTGACGTTGGTAAAGCCGGTGTATCTATCTGTTCGCTGGAAAACATGAAAGTATTGTTCGCTGGTATTCCTTTGAACAAAATGTCTGTTTCCATGACCATGAATGGTGGTGTTCTTCCGGTATTAGCATTCTATATCAACGCAGGTCTGGAACAAGGCGCTAAGTTGGAAGAAATGGCCGGTACTATCCAGAACGATATCCTGAAAGAATTCATGGTGCGTAATACGTATATCTATCCGCCCGAATTCTCAATGAAGATTATCGCTGATATCTTCGAATATACATCACAGAAGATGCCTAAGTTTAACTCTATCTCTATCTCCGGTTACCACATGCAGGAAGCCGGTGCGACAGCAGATATTGAAATGGCTTATACCCTGTGCGACGGTATGGAATATCTTCGTGCCGGTGTTAACGCAGGTATCGATGTGGATGCATTCGCTCCGCGTCTGTCATTCTTCTGGGCAATCGGTGTGAACCACTTCATGGAAATCGCCAAGATGCGTGCCGCACGTATGTTGTGGGCGAAGATCGTGAAGAGTTTCGGTGCCAAGAACCCGAAATCTTTGGCGCTGCGTACTCACTGCCAGACATCAGGATGGTCGTTGACCGAACAGGACCCGTTCAACAACGTAGGCCGTACTTGTATCGAAGCGATGGCAGCTGCTCTGGGACACACGCAGTCTTTGCACACCAATGCGTTGGACGAAGCTATCGCCTTGCCGACAGACTTCTCTGCACGTATCGCCCGTAATACACAGATTTATATCCAGGAAGAAACAAAGATCTGTAAGGAAATCGACCCGTGGGCCGGTTCTTACTATGTAGAATCTTTGACAAACGAACTGGTACACAAAGGTTGGGCATTGATCCAGGAAATCGAAAGTATGGGCGGTATGGCAAAAGCGATTGAAACAGGTCTTCCGAAGATGCGTATCGAAGAAGCGGCTGCGCGTACTCAGGCTCGTATTGACTCAGGCGTTCAGACAATCGTTGGTGTTAACAAATACCGTCTGCCGAAAGAAGATCCGATCGATATCCTTGAAATCGACAACACAGCCGTACGTAACGAACAGATTGCCAATTTGAAGGTGTTGCGTGAAAACCGCGACGAAGAAGCTGTTCAGAAAGCATTGGCAGACATCACTGAATGTGTGAAAACTAAGAAAGGCAACTTGCTGGAACTGGCTGTTAAGGCTGCCGGCCTGCGTGCATCACTGGGAGAAATCTCTGATGCCTGCGAAGTTGTTGTAGGACGTTATAAAGCAATCATCAGAACTATATCAGGCGTGTATTCATCAGAAACAAAGAAAGATGCCGACTTCCTGAAGGCTTGCGAGCTGACAGAAAAGTTTGCTAAGAAAGAAGGTCGCCAGCCGCGTATCATGATCGCTAAGATGGGTCAGGACGGACACGACCGTGGTGCTAAGGTTGTAGCTACCGGTTATGCCGACTGTGGTTTCGACGTGGATATGGGACCGTTGTTCCAGACTCCGGCTGAAGCTGCCCGCCAGGCTGTTGAAAACGACGTTCACGTAATGGGTGTTTCTTCTTTGGCTGCCGGACACAAGACATTGGTACCGCAAGTTATCGATGAACTGAAGAAGTTAGGCCGCGAAGACATTATCGTTATCGCCGGTGGTGTTATTCCTGCACAGGACTACGACTTCCTGTACAAGGCAGGTGTTGCCGCTATCTTCGGTCCGGGTACATCAGTCGCTAAGGCTGCCGTTCAAATCCTGGAAATCCTGTTAGGAGAAGAATAATAGCTGTAAAGTTTTTATTATAAATAGGAGACTGCGTAGCTTTCGGTGGAGAGTTACGCAGTTTTTTTATTACCATATAAGTATTGATATGAACAAACAAGCAAAACTATTTCAAGATCAGGATGTGGCAAATGATGATTTGTCCCTGACTCCTGTTATTAAAAAGAAAGGAAGAACGAAACTTACCGCTGCCCAGTCTGAGTTCAATCGCCTGAACAGGAAGATAAATGAACTAAAGGCAGAGATCACGTTTATTCCTGAGAAGGAACGAAAAATCAGAACTTTCTATCAGGAGCATGCTAAATCTCTATTTGAGAAAGAGACAGCAATGAAATATGATTATCTGATTTATCTGGATGGAATATATGAAGAAGGAAAACTGAGTAAAACGGATCGGAAAACGCTGATAGATCTTATTGCTGCTGAAAGTGAAGGAGTGACTGACTATATGAATGAGGAGCAACGCTCCGTTATTGTTCCCCTCGTTCATAAATATGAGGAACTCTCATCCGGAATGACTCATGAAGAACTGGAAATGGAAGCAGTACAGGATACGTTGTTCGCTATCCAAATGATGGGTTTTAAACTCAATAAGAAAATGAAAAACGCAAAGACGGAAGAGGAACTGCTCAACGCTTTTAATGATTTAATGAAGAATGAGATGGAGAAAATGGAGGCGGCGGAAGAAAAAGAACAACAGAGGCGTGCAGCCAGAGAGGAACAGAAATCGTCGCAGTCCAGGGAAAGGAAAATGACCAAAGCCGAATTGAATCAGAAATTGCAGGAGGAACAAACTTTAAAGTCAATGCGTGAAATATATCTGGAACTGGTGAAGGAACTTCATCCGGACCGGGAAACAGATGAAACATTGCGTGCACAGAAGGAAGAACGGATGAAACAACTGACGGAAGCATATAAACAAAAAGACTTGGCTTCCTTGTTGATGATGCAGATTAACTGGTTGCAGGAAGAATCGGCAAAGACACCTCAATCGCAGACGGATGAGGTTCTGAAACGTTATAATAAGATTTTGCGTGCACAGTTGAATCGCTTGGAAGAAGAATTTTACCTGATTTGTCAGGCTCCTTTGCCTGGTGTGGAAAATGCTTATACGCAATTGAGAACAGTTCCTTTGAAAGAGATAGATATTCACCTGGATATTCTTTTATCCCAGCAGAAAAACCTGCTGAAAACAGTGGAAGAGTATATGCAAAGCGTTTCTACACTTACGGGAATGCGAGCTTTTCTGAAAAAATACCGGAAAAAACAAAGAGAAGAAGAGCTTTATGATGACTTTTACTGGGAGGAGGATTAATCTTTTTGTTATCTTTACCCGACAATCTTAAAAGTGCTATTATGCAAACAGTAAATTGTTTTTTGCCTTATGTTTCTCCAGCCATGGTGAAACTGACTGTAGACGAACTCAGGAGTACCGGGCTGGTTAATAAAATATATCTTTTAGCTTCTGATTCATTGCAGGCGGAAGCTTGTGACGGTTGCGAAATCCTGCAGGTCGATACGCTGACCGGTACAAATACTTTGCGTACTATTTGGGAACATGCCGATGAGCGGAATGTCTTATTTTATACTGGTACAACTCCTTTGAGGTTCGGACAAAACGGACTGGAGCGGATGCTTTTTGTCGCTGAAAACAGATGTTGTAAAATCGTTTATGCCGATCATTATAAAATATGTAACGGTATCCGGCAGGAACATCCGTTGAACGATTATCAGGAGGGAAGCATACGGGATGATTTTGATTTCGGTCCGTTATTGCTGCTTAATTACGATGAATTGAACTATTATTTCGAATCTCGTAAAAAAATGTTTCCGGAGTATGTCTATGCAGGTTTCTATCTTTACCAGCTCGATGCCTCATTTATGCCGGAGACTATTGTTCATATCCGGGAGTATCTTTATTCTTTTACAGAAGAAGATAATCGGAAAAGCGGCGAGAAACAGTTTGATTATGTGGATCCAAAGAACCGTGAGGTGCAGGAGGAAATGGAATCGGCCTGTACTGTCTATCTGAAATATTTGGGTGCTTTTTTGAAGAAGAAACCTTTGAAGGTAAAGTTCAAGAAGAAAGGTTTCCCTTGCGAAGCATCTGTGATCATCCCTGTCCGCAACCGTGTCCGTACGATTGAGGATGCGATCCGTTCTGTTTTTAGGCAGCAGACCAATTTTGACTTCAACCTGATTATTGTCGACAATCATTCGACCGACGGGACAACAGAGGTTATTCAGCGGTATGCTGAAGATAAACGTCTGATACACCTGATCCCCGAACGTGACGATCTCGGAATCGGCGGTTGCTGGAATGAGGCGGCTGCCCATCCTTCGTGCGGTAAGTTCTGTGTACAGCTTGACAGTGATGATGTGTATAGCGGTCCCGATACTTTGCAAAAGATTGTAGATGCTTTTTATGCGGAAAGTTGTGCAATGGTGATCGGAACCTATAAAATGACTGATTTTGACCTGAATGAAATAGCGCCCGGCATTATCGACCACCGGGAATGGACGGAAGAGAATGGGCGTAATAATGCTTTGCGTATCAATGGACTGGGAGCACCCCGTGCTTTTTATACCCCGATTCTTCGCGAGTTGAAAATGCCGAATGTGAGTTATGGCGAAGATTATGCCATAGGATTGGCTATATCGCGTATTTACCGGATCGGACGTATTTACGATGTCCTTTATCTTTGCCGCCGTTGGGAGGACAATACCGATGCCGCATTGGATATCCGGAAAACCAACGAACATAATGCCTATAAAGACAGTATCCGAACCATTGAATTAGCTACCCGAAGAACGTTAAATCGAAAATGATATGATTGATAAGTCTGAAATGAATGAGTTGAGAGAACGCGTAGAAGATCTTCTCGACGAACAGATAAGAGATTGGGAGTTGGTTCGCACGAATACCTATGCTTTGGCAAACCTTAAGACCCGGAATCTTTGGATAAGAGATTTCCCTGTTATATTACAGTTCAATCCGGAGCGTATCCGTTCATCAGCTGCTAAAACAGACGCTGCTTCTTTGCAGGCACGACCGTGTTTTTTTTGTCACCGGCCGGAAGAACAATATGGTATTGATTACAATGATGCTTTCGATATACTGGTTAATCCTTATCCAATCTCCGGCGGACATCTGACGATACCATTGAAGTGGCATGAAGATCAGCAAATTCTTCCTTATTATGAGGATATGCTGTGCTTGGCACACGATCTTCAGGATTATGCCGTCTTTTACAATGGTCCGAAATGTGGAGCTTCTGCTCCGGATCATATGCATTTCCAGGCAATGGAACGGGGAAATTTGCCGATAGAAGTAAACTATAAAAAGGCTTCCAAGGGTATAGTCTGGGAGGGGCGTAATACGGTTCTTTATGTACTTTACGATTTTATGGCGTCTGCATTTCTGCTGATCTCCAGTGATTTGCGCGAAGCCGATTATGCTTTTAAACAATTATACGCACAACTGGAAATAAAAGAAGGAGATTCTGAACCGATGATGAATGTGGTTACTTGGAAGGATGAGGATGCTTGGAAGGATGAGGATAACTGGATATCCTGTATATTCCCTCGTAAGGAATTGCGTCCGTCCTGTTTTTATGCAGAAGGAGATGCTAATATCCTGATCAGTCCGGCAACGGTTGAGATGGCCGGTCTCTTTATCACCCCTTTAGAGAAGGATTTTGATAAGGTGACGTCTGAAGATCTTGAAACTATTTTGCGGGAAGTAAGCATTTCAGAAGAAGAGAAGAATGAAATAGTACGTAAAATGATACAATCTAGCCCGCGAAAATGAAACTATTAACCGGAAAATCCACAGTATCGTCTCCATGGAGTTGGATACCCACGCTTTATTTTGCGGAGGCCCTTCCTTATGTGGCAGTGATGACGATCTCTGTCATTATGTATAAACGTTTGGGGATCAGTAATACAGATATTGCCCTCTATACCAGTTGGCTTTATCTCCCCTGGGTGATCAAACCCTTCTGGAGTCCTTTTGTCGATTTGCTGAAGACGAAGCGCTGGTGGGTGGTTACCATGCAGTTTTTGATAGGTGCAGGACTGGCGGGTATTGCCTTCACTATTCCGATGGATTATTTCTTTCAGGTGACCCTTGCTGTCTTTTGGTTAGTGGCGTTCAGTTCTGCGACGCATGATATTGCAGCTGACGGTTTCTATATGTTAGCGCTGGATTCGCATGACCAGGCATTTTATGTCGGGATACGAAGTACATTTTACCGTATCGCAACTATTGCCGGACAAGGTCTGTTGGTGATGCTGGCAGGTACTTTGGAGGAAAGTACCGGAAAGATACCGCTGGCCTGGTCGGTCACATTTTTGATCCTGGCAGGTCTATTTATCGGGCTATGCCTGTATCATAAATATATATTGCCGACACCCGAATCGGACAGGCCGGCTGTCGCTGTGACGGCTTCTACCCTGTTTAAAGAATTCTTTGCTACATTTGTTTCGTTTTTTAAGAAGAAACAGGCCCTGATTGCGATCCTGTTTATGCTACTATACCGTTTCCCGGAAGCACAACTGGTAAAACTGGTCACTCCTTTCCTGATCGATCCGCGTGATGTAGGAGGACTCGGATTATCAACGGCAGAGATCGGCCTTGTTTATGGAACGATCGGGATCATCGGGCTGACTTTAGGCGGGATCATCGGAGGTATTGTTGCGGCACAAGGCGGACTGAAGAAATGGCTTTGGCCGATGGCGCTGGCTATTACTTTGCCGGATCTGGTCTTTATTTACCTGAGCAGTGCCCTGCCGGAGAATCTGCTTATTATAAATGTATGTGTCTTTATGGAACAGTTTGGGTATGGATTCGGCTTTACGGCCTATATGCTGTTTCTTATTTATTTCTCAGAGGGCGAACATAAGACGGCTCATTATGCTATCTGTACGGCATTTATGGCTTTAGGTATGATGTTGCCGGGAATGATTGCCGGCTGGTTGCAGGAGCAGTTGGGATATGAGCACTTTTTCTGGTGGGTGATGGGATGCTGCCTGATCACTTTGGCAGTGACGGCTTTCCTGAAGATTGATCCTGCATTTGGCAGAAAAGACAGACGTATTGATTGATTTTATAATAAAGTGAAATATGATATTGATAGCTGATAGTGGGTCCACGAAGACTGATTGGTGTGTGGTAGAGAATGGTGAATCTATCCTCCGTTTCAAAACACGGGGTACGAATCCTTTTTTTCAGACAGAAGAGGAAATCGGGAAGGAGATAGAAGCCGGCCTGCTACCTTCTCTAAAAGGTTTCAAACCTTCAGCTATTTATTTTTATGGAGCAGGATGTGCTTTTCCGGAGAAGAATGATATGATCAGGCGGGCCGTCAACCAGTATCTGCCTGTTCCGGTAGAGGTAGGGAGCGACTTGCTTGCGGCTGCCCGTGCCCTGTGCGGAGATCAGCCGGGGATTGCCTGCATTATGGGGACCGGTTCCAACTCCTGTTATTATGATGGCAGGGAGATTGTAAAGAATGTCTCTCCTCTGGGATTTATCCTGGGCGATGAGGGGAGTGGTGCGGTATTGGGGAAATTATTGATTGGTGATGTCCTGAAAGACCAGTTGCCTCCGGCCCTGAAAGATCAGTTCCTGACACAATATGAGTTGACCCCGGCCCTGATTATGGACAAGGTTTACCGGCAGCCTTTCCCTAATCGTTTTCTGGCAGGATTTTCTCCTTTTATACGGGAGCATCTGGATGAACCGGCTATCTGGGAGTTGGTTACCCGTAGTTTTCTGGCTTTTTTTACCCGGAATGTGAAACAGTACGATTATTTTGAACAGCCTGTCCACCTGGTAGGTTCGGTAGCCTGGTATTATCAGGATGTATTGAAGGAGATGGCGTTTGATTTGGGAATCCGTCTGGGGATGGTCGCTCGAAGTCCGATGGAAGGACTGATTGCATATCATGGCCAATCAACGCTTTGATATCTGATAGATCGTATTTATCTTTGTTGTGTTTGTAATCTTATATTTAATAAATTCTCAAGATGAAAAAAGTGTTATTCTCATTCTGCTTCCTTCTGGTATTGCTGGTAGGAAGTTCGTTAGGGCTGGAGGCTCAGCCGGCCCAGAAATTGGTCAATGTGGTGGTATCTCCGGATCGGACAGACTGGAAATACAAACAAAAAGAGGAAGTTACTTTTACTGTTCAAGTCTTTAGAAATGAAAATCTCCTGAAAGACGTGGTAGTTGATTATGAAGTGGGGCCGGAGTATTTCCCCGTAAAGAAAGAAGCGGATGTGCTTTTGAAAAATGGTAAAACAACATTAAAAGGCTCCATGAATGAACCTGGTTTTTTGCGTTGTAAGGTCATAGCAAAAGTAGATGGTCGTAATTATGAGGGAATGGCTACGGTTGCCGTAGATGAAGAAAGAATCCGGCCGACAACCGCTGATCCGAAAGATTTCGACAGTTTCTGGAAGCAGGCGATTGAAGATGCCCGTAAAACCTCTCTAGACCCTAAAATGGTATTGATGCCGGAAAGATGTACATCTACGCAAAACGTTTATCATGTCAGTTTTCAGAATGAGCGTCCAGGGTCCCGTATGTATGGTATTCTGGTTGTCCCAAAAAAGGAAGGGGTATATCCGGCTATCCTCCAGGTTCCGGGTGCCGGTATCCGTCCGTATAACGGCATGAATTTAGGGGATGATGTTATCACATTAGAGATCGGTATTCATGGAATTCCGGTAAATATGCCCCAGGAAGTATATAATAACCTGGCATCTGGTGCTTTGAACGGATATCCCGGGATCAATAAGAATGATCGTGACGCCCATTATTACAAACGGGTGTATCTCGGTTGTGTGAGAGCGGTGGATTTTATTTTCTCTTTGCCTGAATTTGACGGTTCGACTGTCGGTGTAACCGGTGGTAGCCAGGGAGGAGCGCTTTCTATCGTTACGGCAGGATTGGATCCGCGTATTAAGTTTCTGGCAGCATTCTATCCGGCCTTATGTGATTATGCCGGTTATTTACATCAGCGTGCCGGTGGCTGGCCTCATTATTACCGGAATGCAAAACCTGGTCCGAATGAGGTGGAGACATTAGCTTATTTCGATGTGGTTAATTTTGCCCGTCGCGTAAATGCACCGGGATGGTATAGCTGGGGATATAATGATGTGACTTGTCCTCCAACTTCCATGTATTCCGCTTATAATGTCATTCCGGGAGCAAAAGAACTACATCTTTATCTGGAAACTGGTCACTGGACTTATCCGGAACAAAATATGGCACGGTTCCAATGGTTGAAAGAAATGTATAAGTAAGAAGAGGTTCGCAGACATAAATTTTGTTAGTTTTGTATCTGTTTAGCAACATACATAATACATATTTAATATGTCGTTTACTAAGATAACAGAGCAAGACTCATTATATAATAATCTGGAAAGCAAGTCGGTCCGGGAATTACTGGACGATATAAATACGGAAGACCAGAAGGTCGCGTCAGCAGTCCGGAAAACGATACCTAAAGTTGAAGAACTTGTGTTACAGATCGTCCCCCGGATGAAACAAGGGGGACGTATCTTTTATCTGGGCGCCGGCACAAGCGGACGTCTGGGCGTACTTGATGCTTCGGAGATACCCCCTACTTTCGGAATGCCGCCAACCCTGGTGATCGGACTGATCGCGGGTGGAGACAAAGCGCTTCGTAATCCGGTAGAAAATGCGGAAGATGATCTGAACCGCGGTTGGGAGGAATTGCAGGAGCATCATATCACAACAAAAGATACAGTAATCGGCATTGCCGCTTCCGGGACGACTCCCTATGTAATAGGAGCTTTGCGCAAGGCACGTGAGCAAGGAATCCTGACAGCTTCCATTTCCAGTAACCCGGATTCTCCGATGGCAGCGGAGGCAGATGTAGCCATTGAAATGATCGTAGGTCCGGAGTTTGTTACCGGCAGTTCGCGAATGAAATCCGGAACAGGGCAAAAGATGATCCTGAACATGATCTCTACTTCGGTAATGATCCAACTGGGACGTGTAAAAGGCAACCGGATGGTAAATATGCAACTTACCAACCAGAAACTGATCGACCGTGGGACACGGATGGTCGCTGAGGAACTAGGATTGAATTATGGTCAGTCGCAACGGTTACTTCTGATGTACGGCTCGGTAAAAGAAGCGGTCGATGCTTATCGAAAGGCTTCCATATAAAGTAGAGCTTTGAACAACCCCTACACAGGTAAAAACTACTTATTAAGTAACCCCCTTGGCTACTTAATAAGCAGAGGTTTGTCTACTTACTAAGCAGATGAAGGTCTACTTACTAAGTAGTTTTCTGTTTTCTTGATAAAAAGAGATATATTGCTAAAAAATGTTATTCCTTAAAAAGAAGACAACGGCATATTTGTTTATTAATAATCCTGTTTGTAAGTTTGCCGTTCGTAACGGGAGTAGCAATTCTGATTGCTTGATGAAGCGTTCTAAATAGAAGCATCATTCATCTTAATGATGGAACATTTAAAGTCGATGGTACGTTATCGAGGAGAAGTATCATTTTTCAGCCTTTCTTCTGGTGGTTTTAAATTCAATGATTAAGTTAGCCTTAACGAAAACTTTTCTCTCCCGTAAAATCAATTTTTGTTGCTGCCCGCAAGCAGTGTGGAGAATGTTTGTGTTTTCATACAGTTTGGGTGGGGTAGATTTATCCGAGTTAGCAAGAATGTAGGAATAAATATGTGAGAGTTAAATTCTTGTAGCTGTTTAACTCATAAGCAAAAAAGAGTATGGCTTTACGAGTTAGAAGAGTGAAAAAAGCTTTCGGTTTTGATAAAACGAAGACCGAAAAGTATGTGCTTGTCCCTGACCGGGCAACAGTAGTTAAATTTGAGGCTCTTTGCGAGCAGGTCGCTACGGTCTCTGGTATTAATCTAGGACTGGTTCAGTCCGTGGTATATGGGTTGGTGAAATCCATGACGACTTTCATCCGTCAAGGCCACTCCGTGCAAGTGGCTGGTTTTGGAACTTTTGTCCCCTCTTTCAATGCGAAGAGCAGTGTGGCGGAAGAGGCGGTGAATGTTTCTTCCATCCACAAAGTAAAACTGCGTTTTCTTCCCAGTGCGGAATTGAAGGCGGTGATGAACTCGATGGAGTTTGAGTTCGACGTGGTGGATAGTACAAAGGATTCCAAAACAGCTTCCGATGATGGAGATGATAGACCTGAGATAGAATAAGAGCGGTCTAGGGAAGTAAACGGAAAGCCCCTGCCTGATAGTAAGAAAACTATCGAGGCAGGGGCTTCTTTTGTTTGGTTATAATAAAATACCTACTTTTGAAGAAATAATATTCTCATAGAGCGTTGCATTGTAAAAGAAAAACGTATCTTTGCCTCATCCGGCGGGAGAAATCGCCGGTATAGATAAGAATGCGTTTTTTGCTTTATCCTTGATTCGAAATCGCCAATTTCAAGCAAAGGGATAGAGACAATGTGACGCTCATTCTGTTTTGTATATGTACTTGGTATGTATTCCTCATACCTATACATAAACATACAGCGTGGGAATATTGTTTCTTCGTTCATTTTTGCGAGGCGTTTGGCGATGCCTGAATCAGATGAACAGCAGGACAAGTCTCACGCTTCTTTGCATATATGTATGTTAGCCTGAATTTGGGGACTTGGTGGGCGGGAAAGAGATGCCTGGGAGTATGGGAATAAGTGATAAAAATCTTACCAAAAGTGTAGTATTAAGTGGAAATGCGCAACCGGAAATGAAGAAAACAATAGGTTCATTAACTGGTGCGGCTGTAAATTCATTAGAAAAAGATCGAGCGATATTTGATGGTTGTTGGGAACAGTATGTTACTCATAAGAATGAGATTTTATCTACATCCGAGCAAATAGATTTGTTTATACAAAAAGTATCGTACAATCAAATTACGAATAGTGGAATAAAGGCTAAATTTTTATTTCTTACTGCTCTTTGCCTTTATGAAGCAATTGACAAACAACCTCAAAACGGGCAATCTTATTATTCACAAGCATGCGACTTGATTCATCAAGCCATTCGATATAGCGATGAGCTTGAATATCATAAATTACAAGCTTTGTTAATGGATAAAATTGGCACTAACAGCATTCCGGGAACAAAAGATTATGATGGTATATTGAGTGAGTTTTGTTATGGGCAAGATACTGCTTTTTTGATGCCGGATTCATTCTATGCAAATCGATTAAACAATGTGATCAGTGCGAAAACAAAAGTATATAAACAAAGCAAGTTGAGTGAAGAGATTCGGCATTTTGCTCTAAGCTCATTATGGAATCTTCCCATTCTTCTATATCTTATATATAAATATCACATTTATGTTCCACCAACCGGTTGGTTTTCGTTTACATGGACTCCCTTCTATTGGGTAGGGATTGGCATATTCGGTCTGATTTATTTGGGTTATATCCGTCGTTTCTTTAGGCAGATGGTTAAGGATGATAATGTATGGAAAAATGAGATGTTTGAATTATATAAATAATGAGAAATAAAGTAATTATGCAATAAATCAAAGACTATTTAATAATAAAAGATTAAGAACAAAATTATATGCAAACAAAACAAACCTTGGCCTCGCTGTTTGGAGCAAACAAACAGGCATTAGCAAAAGAGTTAACAGGTTTAATGTTACCGAAAGATGTAAACAAGATTCAAAGCGTTGTTACCAACTACTTTGATTCATTGTTTAATCAAGGTGGAGAATATCGGCAGAATCTTTCAGTCTCGGAAGATTATATTTTGCAGGCTGCATTATCACTGCTTAAAGCACAGCAAGAAATGGGTCGAAAGTTGACGGAAAAGGAGATTGAGATAAAAACTTCTTTTGCAGAAGAAAAAAAGAATCAAATAGAGAGTAATCCTATTGAAATGTTCTTATCTCAAAAGTTAGATGGTACAAAGACACTGATCGGTGCAGGTGGCGGTGCTGTATTTGGAAAAATGGCTTTAGGTAGTGGCTGGGGAGCTGTATTTGGTGCGATTGCCGGAACTGCTATTGTTCTTTATTTGGCAACAAAATCCGGTAAAAAGAATGTGGGCGAAAATGCAAAAGCAATTACAACTAAGCCAAAAGTAGAAGCTACAATTGTAAATACGGAGATTGATGTAACTACATTCTTGAATATCATACAACAAACTTGTGATAGTATTGATTCATTGATCAGTACTTTCCGTAATCAAATACAGAAAGTTGTCAATAAATATGAATCGCAGGAAAAGCCGACATTAGAAAGAGATTATAGTCTTTTATTGGAAAGTATTCAGTCTTTATTAGGGGTGGCTTATTCTCAACAACCGGATGGTAGACGATTGACTAAAATGGATGAACGGATCGAACAAGTTGTTGATTCATTGGGAAGCTATGGATTAGAAGTCGTTTCCTTTAGCGAAGACAAAATGAGTTGGTTTGAACAGATGGAATCAACTAAGGTTGATACTCCAACCATGATATATCCTGCAATTATAAAGAATGGGATTTTAGTTAAGAGAGGTAAAGTGTTTGTGAAAGCTTAATTTAAAAATTATGGGAAGATATACAGATACCCCGACTAAAACTGTAATTAGGTTAGCGAATAACGGAGATAAAGATGCTTGTATGGAATTGTCATTGAGATATTCTACAGGTACGGCAATTTTAGAAAAAAATTATTCTAAAGCAGAATATTGGAGAAAACAATCTTATATTGATAGAGATGATTACCAAGCTAAAACGCAAAATAGAACAAAAGATTATGATTATTCAGAAGGGAATAATGACTATTCAATAAGTGACTTTAATTTAATGAAGAATATGCAAGTTGATAGAAAGTATGATTGGGCAATTATTCCCGATAAGAATAAGCATAAATATGTGATTGGAATCGACTTCGGTCATGGTGAAACTTCTGCGGCTTTTTGTCCGATTGGTTGGGATTTAGCCCGGGGAGATTTAGAGATAGTAAAGGATATAGACTTTGGTTCCAATCGTAAAGTTCTTCCTACTGCTATTAATATACAGCCGGATGGTCAAGCGTTTTTAGGAGAAGCCGCTTTTTCACCAGAAAGATTAAAAAAGGCAATAGTTGAAGTTTTATTTAAGAAAAAACCGGAGAATATTAATGGTGAAAAAGAACAGTTGATGATTCGCTATATGCACGAAGTCTACGCGCTCATCCGAGAAAAGAATGGAGCGTTATTCAGTGATAGCAACCATCTTATTTATATTGCTACACCTTCCGGTTGGGATGAAAAAGCTAAAAATCTCTATGGACAAATGGCTGCTAAAGCCGGTTTGCCGATTGCAGGTATTACTTCAGAATCTCGTGCGGCTTTTATAAAGGCACAGTTAGATACAACTTCTGGACTTCCCCAATACATATCACAGGGAGCTATCGTTTTTGATATGGGGTCAAGTACTTTAGACTTTACATACTTGAGAGCAGGAAATGCTCCGATAGACTTTGGGTATGATTGTGGGGCTTCACAAGTAGAAAAGTTAATGTATGCGGATATTCGTGGTAGAAACGAAGATATTGTTGCATTCGAGAAACAATATCCAAAACTGATTGCCACGTTGTTATATGAAACTCGATGTGCCAAAGAAAATATTTATTTTGATCCCAATATCCGCTATAAGAAAACTGTAAATTTTGAAGATATTGTTGATGATGAAGAATTTGAGGATTCAAAGATGAAATTTGTGTTTCAGCCTGGAGAGTTGAACCTAATGTTAGAGACAAAGGGGTATATTTCAGAAATTCGCCAAGCTATGCTTGATTTTAAAAATAATCATGTTGGCAGAAATCCCATAAAAGCTGCATTCTTAACAGGTGGGGCTTCTCGTATGGATTTTATTCAAAAACTGATAGAAGATTGTTGGGGACTTCCAATAGATTTAGTATATAGAGATCAAGATCCATCTTTAACCATTTCAAGAGGTGTCGCAGAATTAGCAAGAAGTGATATTCGGTCAGGAGGAGTTGGTAATACCAAACAATTGTTGAATGATATTGTCGTCGAATCAAATATTTACACTCCATTTATAAATTCATTATGTGATAAATTATCCGATGAAATTATTGGAACGGTAGGTGCTTGCGTAACGAATTTCAGAGATAATGATACGGATGTTTCCATCAATGACTTGCAAGCCTATATTGAAGAAAATATAAGCGAAGATCTCAATCAAGTAGGAGATTGGGCGATGGAATGTTACAAGGAAGCTTTCGAAAATCAAACAAAAGAGATTCGTGATCGACTGGATAAAATCGTAAGTAACTATTCACAACAAGGAATTCAAATGGGAAGTTCTCAAGTTACCCTGTCTTCTTTACCTGATATAGATATGAGTATCATCGCAGAACAAATGCGTCAGTTGAGTGCTAATTTTACCGATGGCTCTTTAATGAGCGGATTGGTTACAGGTATCGCTGGAGCTGCGGTTGGAGGGGTTATCGCCATGTTATTAGGTGGTCCGTTGGCTTGGTTAATAGGTGGAGGTGCCCTTCTCGCCAACTGGTTCTTTGGGAAAGAAAAGACAGAAGAACAGAAACGACAAGAAGCGTTGGCTAAAGATTTGGATCGCGATCAACGGCAACAAGTGTTTGATGAGTTTAATAACAATTGGGATGACATTTGTAATAAGATACGAGGATCTGTTGAACAATCCCTTCGTAGTAATTACATGTTACAACAAACGATCCAATCTCAAAGCAAAGCTACAATTGAGGCTTATGTGAAAGAATGTATTGAACAAACACGTTTAATGGTAGAATAAGATGGAGAACACAGCAACACCTATGGTGCCAGAAAGTATGGCTAAAGTATTAGCAGCAACTTCCATTTCCCAGTCATTGTCTTTCTGTATGGAACGAAAGTATTTGGAAAAGATTGATAATGCCAATCTGAATCCTTATTTTGCTTTAAAGGAAGTCACATCAACCAGTAAGAACAATGTTTCATGGTTGGAAATCACACAGATTGGGAAACCATTGGAAGAGAGTGCGGAGAATTGCTTTACGGCGATGCAGAAGATACTTTATTCCTGTTTCATGCCTAAAGAAACTCAACTGTTATTCTTGATCACAGGAAGTGAAAAGCGGAATCGATTGTATTTGGGAGTGCGTCCGATGAGTATCGGTATCAAAAAGAATATCACTAAATACCTATCTGAATTTATGAAAGGTGTGTGGCCGGGACTGCAATGTCATACCATAAAAGACGAATCGGAAGATGAGGGGTTGCAAACCTTTTCTTCACTCATACAAAAAGATTCATTGGAGTATGTTTATGCCCTGACCGGAATACCCTCGATGGAAAGCCAATATAAAACGACTTACCCGGCAACCATTGATAAGCTGATGGCCGGGATGAATCAGAGCAAACATTATGCCTATTTAGTGGTTGCTGATCCCATAGAGGCGAATGAAATTGATGCTATGCTCTTCCAATGCAGAGAAATGAACGGGCAGGCGGAATCCTTGAAATCATTCAACGTGACAGAAGGTCGTTCACAAGGAAGTTCCAATTCTCATTCTGTAACGGATGGAACATCTACATCAGAGAGCATCTCCACTCAAAAAAAAGACTATTCCAAATTAGGAAAATTAGCCATGCAGGGAACAGGTATCGCTTTGGCCGCATCGTTTTTCCCGGCTGCTCAATCTGTTTTGGAAGGAGCTACAGAGGTTGGTGGACAATTGGTTGCCGGAGCTGTTTCCATGATGGGATTGGGAATTGCTAATTCTTTGGTTGGCTCATTGACTCCTACCAAAACAACTGGTTCTACAACAGGAACTAATCATTCGGTTTCAGATTCTATTTCTACTAATGAAGGACAGTCGCAAAGTTTGAGCCGGAATATTGTGAACAAACATATCGAATCGGTATCTGAACACCTGTTCTATCACAGTAAACGTTTGGAAACAGGCAAGGCCATCGGTATGTGGAAAGTCGGGACTTATTTGTTGGCGAGCAAAGAATCGGACATTAAGGGGGGGGGCTATGCAATTGCGTTCGATCCTTAGTGGGCAGGAATCTATCTTTGAGCCGATTCGCATAACGGATATTAGTAACGTGATTGAAGCGGAACAATCCATAGGACGTTTTCAATCACCTATTATCCGGGTGGATAGTACTTCAAACAACAAACCGTTTGATCACCCTTTAGGCAATCATTTCAAAGAACTTAAAACAGTTCTCACTACCAAAGAACTTTCTTACTTGGTTAACTTTCCGTTGCGTTCCGTGCCCGGTATCAGTGTGATTGACAGTTCACCTGAGTTTAGCTTGAATTTACAAGAAAAGGAAGAAGATAAAACTATCGGGATCGGGAAACTACTTTATGGAGGTTCTCCTACCAACATGGAATATCATATCCCGACAAGTTCATTGTCTCGACACACGTTATTATCCGGTATCAATGGAAGTGGAAAGACAAATACCGTACAAGCCATTTTGAATGGCATCAAAGGCGAAATCCCTTTTTTGGTGATTGAGCCGGCAAAAACAGAATATGTGGATTGGGCATTGCAATATAACAAAGAACATTCGGAAAATCCAATCGACATTTATATTCCCGGTTGCAAGAAATATAAGACAGGTTTTGTTCCCCAAAAGTTGAAATTAAATCCGTTTGAGTTGGTTTGGTTGAATGAAGAACAGGTACCGAATGTATTGACACACATCGACCGTTTGAAATCTACTTTTGCCGCAGCATTTCCGATGTATGATATTCTTCCGGTCTTAATGGAAGATCTGATTTATACCATATATCAGAACAAATCAACAGATTGGTTAGGTGGAGAACCCAAATTCGGGGTAACTTTGCCACCCACATTAAATAGCATGAGTATAAGCGTGGATAAAGTTATATCCAATCATCAATATGAAGAACGTATCGAACGAAATATGAAAGCATGTCTCAACACTCGTATTGATAGTTTGAAACGGGGGTGGAAAGGAGAAATGTTGAATACAGTCCATTCAACTTCTTGGAAAGAATTGTTTGATAAGCCATGTATAATCAATTTGTCTTATGTTGGGGATGATGGGGATAAGTCTTTCTTTATGGCTTTGATTTTACAATTCTTATATGAATATCGTGCGGCTTTAGCTGAAATTGGACAAGTGGATTTCAATGACAATAGTTGTAAGCATCTTACTGTTATAGAGGAAGCTCATCGGGTAATGGCAAAATGCGACAATCAAGAGTTACCTCAATATAAATCGGCCATGATGTTCTGCAATATGCTTTCAGAAATTCGTGCATACGGTGAAGGTATGTTCCTAGTGGATCAAGTGCCGACAAGATTGATACCGGATGCTATCAAGAACACGAACTTAAAGATCACTCACCGATTGGTTGCCGAAGATGATTGCAAAGCCATTGGTGAATCGATGGGATTGAGTGAAGAACAGCGGAAGGTGATTGTCAAATTGATGACCGGGCAATGTATTGTTTCCAGTTCGTTATCGACTGATACTTATTGGATACAGGTGGATAAAATAAAGTAAGAGATATGTCTTATATAGGAAAAATGGAACAGAATGCCTCTTCAGATTCTTTAAGCTCACAAAGCTTGGAGAATTTGAAGATCTCTGAATCCGATTGGAAAGAAAAAAGTTTGGAAGACAAGATAGAGTACGCGAGAGCTATTGATTCGCGTATTGCTGAAATACAAGAACAAACAGGACTATCTAAAGACGCAATCTTCCAAGTTTATTTCCCGGAAATAGAAACCGTCAGAACAAGACAATATGGATGGGATGGAAAGACGGTCAATGATGTGAAATACACGATGCAACCGTTCGTTTCATCTACGGGAAAAGTTTACCGAGGTGTATTCCCTGAATTTCTGGAAAAATGTGAGATCATTCTTCCAGATTATTGTATGTCTGATGAGTTTTGGAGTGAATATGGTAACAGATCAGACCGAATGCAAATGAAATATGCAACTGTCGGATTAAAAGAAGAATTGACGAAAGATCCTTCATTAAAGGATACCTTAAACTTGAGTGATCGGCAATTTGCGGATATCATGGCTGAGAAAGATAAAATAGAAGGTTTGACGTGGCATCATGATATTAATTTTGGAAGGATGAAATTGATTGATGAAAAAGTTCATTCTTTTAAAGAACATCAACATTCTGGAGGAATGGCTACTTGGAATGACCGTTGGATTCAAAGCCATCTGATTGACATCTCTAAGTTGGAGAATGTCAAAGACTATATGGAAACAGACAGGTATGTTTGTGGAAAATTTGCAATGCCTGAACTTGAATATGTTAGAGAGATTCTTCCATTAGAAAATACGGATTTGCTAATAGCTCGAATTGATGAATTGAATGGTAGAAAACCTCCTAAGGCCATTGATTCGGATCGGGCTATAGCGGAGTTGCTTGAACCTATAAAGGATAAAATAGATTCACTTTATTTGGAAGCTCCAGCAGACAATGCTCAAGTAGAGGCGATTTCCGATGTAATGCTCCGAGTGGAGGGATTGGAATATGATAAATGGAAAGATCTTTCTTTTGATAAACGGATGGGAGTATTACAGCAATTAGAAAATGAAGTTGCCAGAATCGCTCATCGACCATCATGTGTTGTTGTATCTCAAAGTTTGGGAGAGGGGCATTGGGGGTATTATGAGCAAGGAAGCAATTGTATTACAATTAATAAAGATTATGTAGAATCAACAGAGTGCTATGAGGCGGTCTTGGACACATTGATTCATGAGGGGCGTCATGCTTACCAGGATTATAACTTGAATGTACGTGAGACGCATCCTCGTCATGGAGAGGTCTCCAATTGGAACTTGAACGAACTTCACGGTTATCAAGATGTGGAACATTGTGGCTTCAAAGCATATCAATTGCAACCTTTGGAGTCAGATGCACAGGCTTTTGCGGAAGATGTTGTAAAATCATATCAAGATAAATTGACATGAAAGAAGAAATAACAAAAATTCTAATAGAACGTGGTTATCCTGAAAAACAGGCGTTATCGGTTGCCTGTGATTTGCAGGAAATGGATAATCTGTTTCAAACAGCTTTTCAATGTTGGTTGAATACGGAAGAAGAACAAGACTTTCAGATAGAAGGTTTTAAATTGTCCGAGCTAAAACAAAAATTTAGTATGACCTATCCTGCCGCTTTATTGACAATGGATTGGTTGATTAAAGAACCGGAGTTGGCGAAGGAGTGTATAAACAGAGGAATAAGATAATAGAATTATGTCAACATTTGTATTAACCCCCAAATGTAACATCCCGCTTAGTCATGGGATAAAGATAGAGAAAGGAACAGTTCCTTTTATAGTGGAAATTCCGTTCGGACATTTGCCCTTTGATTCCATAGCATCAAAGAATATGGTGAAAAATTGTCTATTGGCCAGAGGAATTGACATATCTGGTCATGAAAGTATATTGAGTGGTGCCTTTTTTGATTTTAAGAAAATGTAAGAATGGATTTAATCTCTCGCTTTCTGCGATCCGATTGGATTAAGAAAACTGCACATTATGCTTATAATCCCAAGCGGCTGAGGGCTTTGGTCCTTCGGCTTGGGATTTATTTGTCGAAGAAGGGACCCACTCGATTGAAGGAGCAAACAAAGTTGTTATATAGCTACCTGAAAGATGTGTCAACCGGGAAGTATAAGGATTATCATACGAACAGCCTAATCTTTATCATTGCGGCTGCGACTTATTTGATTACTCCGGTTGACTTTGTTCCGGATATGTTGCCTTTGGGGTTGATGGATGATTTGATGATTATTTCTTGGGTCTTGAATGTGACATCGGATGAGTTGAAGCGGTATAGATTAGCCAATAAGACAGATAAAAATCTCTCGGACTCAGACAAGATATGACAGATTATCTGATTTATATTTGTTGTGTTTATTTGATGTAGGTGTAGTGACAAAATGTATCGTTAATGGATTAAAACGTTTGAATTATGGATATTTTAGCGAAGCAAGTAAATGACTACTTGAAAAAAGAGTATGAACTGAACTTTCTGTTTGATGAGGAGAAAGGAGAATTTAACTTTTCAATTGACATGAATCATGTTTGCTTGGAGGTAAGGATTATTTGCAGGGAAGAGGACAAACAGGTACTCTTATTTGCGTATGTGCCAATCAAGATACAAGAAAGTCTATACATGTCCGTGTTCCGTTTTATCAATAAGATACACATGAAAAATTATGATTCGGTTTGTTTGTTTATTAATGAGGACTGCAACAAGCTAATGTCCCAATCTGCATTGAATGTAGGAAGTGATTTTCGCATAGACAAAGAAGTGTTTCGATATTCCTTTTGCCCTTTGCTGAATATATTGGACGACCATTTTGTAGAATTACTCAGAATCCTATCTTGCGAAGATGGAAATCAAAAGAAGCAAGATGAGATATCAGCATTGGTTTCGTTGTCGGAACAAAATGATCCGGAAGCACAATATCTGTTGGGAATCAAATATTACAAAGGGGAAGAGGTGGAACAAGACTTGGAGCAGGCGATTAGTTTTTGGGAGGCTTCCATTTCCAACGGACGTGAAGCAACAATGGTTACGTTGCAAGATTGCATGGAGGACTTGACGAAAAAAGTAAAAGAGGCTTCGGAAGCGCAGGAGTATGAAAAGGCATCTTCTTTACAGGCCTTGATCGATAAAATCGAAAATTTATTGAACTTATACGGCAAGGAATCCGAATCTTGAACAATACAAAAAAGTCTTCTCTAGTGAATAACTAACGGCTGGGGAGAGTCGTTAACTTACGAGTAGGAAAATGGTTGGTTATTCACTTGGAGAGTCTCTTAATTCATTTATAGAATTTTTGTGGCAGATGAATTTGCAAAACAGAATCACTGTCGTAACTTTGTTGTAAAAGAAATTACGATTATGGAATTGCAACGACGACTTTATCCGATAGGTATACAGACTTTTTCCGAGATTAGAGAAAAGGACTATTTGTATATTGATAAAACGGAATATGTTTACCGCATGACACATGCTGATTCTAAATATGTATTCCTGAGCCGTCCACGTCGATTCGGCAAATCGCTGCTTACCTCGACGCTACATGCCTATTTCGAGGGACGTAAAGAGTTGTTTGAAGGATTGGCTATGGAGGGGCTGGAGAAGGAATGGGTAGCCTATCCGGTACTCCATTTTGATGTCAGTATGGCGAAGCATGTGGATGAGGCCCGTTTGAACCGTATGCTGGATTTCCTCTTGTCGGGATATGAGGACCGTTATGATTGCCATATAGGGAAGAAAGATGTCAATATCCGGCTGGCGAATTTGATACAATGTGCTTACAAGCGGACAGGACGGCAAGTGGTCGTGCTGATCGATGAATATGATGCGCCGCTTCTTGACGTGATGCACGAAGAGGAAAACTTGCCTGTGTTACGAAACGTGATGCGTAATTTCTACAGTCCGCTGAAGGCTTGCGATCCTTATCTGCGTTATGTCTTCCTGACCGGTATTACGAAGTTTTCCCAATTAAGTATATTCAGTGAACTGAACAATATAAAGAATATCAGCATGGACGGTTCATATTCCGCTATTTGCGGTATCACGCAAGAGGAGATGTTGACGCAAATGAATCATGATTTGGAATTGCTTGCGAGCAGGATGCAGATTACCTGTCTGGAACTTGTTGCACGTTTGAGGGATAATTATGACGGTTATCATTTTACTTACCCATCGCCCGACATCTATAATCCTTTCAGCTTGCTGAATGCTTTTGCGGACGGTAAAATCGGTTCTTATTGGTTCGGCAGTGGTACACCAACCTATTTGATCGAGATGCTGAACAAATATCATGTAAAGCCTCAGCAGATCGGAGGTCGGAAAGTTATCTCCGAATCGTTCGATGCACCGACAGAGCGGATGACGGACATCACCCCGCTGCTCTATCAAAGCGGTTATATCACGATAAAAGACTACTCCGAACTCACGGAACTTTATACGCTCGACATTCCCAATAAAGAGGTACGTATGGGGCTGATGAAAAGTTTGTTGCCCGGTTATCTTCACCAACATACCGCCGATGGTCTTACAACGGTTGCGCTTCTTTTCGAGGCGATAGCCGGAGAGCGGATGGACGATGCCCTTTGTTTATTGCAGACTTTCCTTTCCACGATCCCCAAATGCGATAATACCGATTATGAAGGGCATTACCAGTCTTTGCTATATACCATATTCAGTTTGCTTGGCATGTATGTGGATGTGGAAGTTCGTACCCCCCGTGGTCGTGTGGATATGGTGATGCGGACGAAAACGACGCTTTATGTCGTGGAGTTAAAGCTCGATAAAACGGCGGATGCAGCCATGAACCAGATAGATTTGCGGAATTATCCCGAACGTTTTGCTTTGTGCGGGTTGCCCGTCGTGAAAGTTGCCATCGGTTTCGACCGAGAGCGACATACTATCAGCGATTGGCAGATAAGGTTCTAATCACCCCAACAAGAAAATAAAGATTTTGTACAAATCTAGTAAAAATGTATTATATTTGCGACATGCATTGTTCCGGACCTGTATTCGCAGGAAAGGATTAAAAGGGAATCGGGTGAAAATCCCGGACAGTCCCGCTGCTGTAAGCTTCATAACGGATTGGGCAACACTAGTGCCACTGTTCTTCTTTGAATGGGAAGGCGCTCAAACCGGAAGTAAGTCAGAAGACCTGCAAGGCATATTCTTTCGACGGCTTCGAGGAAAGGCCGGATGAGAAAAACAAGACATCTGATGTCTTTCTATTCTTGTTCCATTCCCTGTTTGCCGTCTTTTAAGATCTGTTTTTAATTATTTTGCCATAATAATTAGGAAAAGAGGCATGGATCGCTTGACGGGATGAGCTCCGTCGGTGGTTCATGCTTTTATTTTTGTGATGAATAAAAGGTTAAAGATTGTGCGAGTATTGAAATAAAATATTTAAGTTTGTTGGCGGGTTTATTTAAATCTAAATTAATGGATGTAAAAAGAGAGACCATACTACGTATTAATAAGGGAGATACAAATGCTTTTAAGTTATTGTATGCGACCTATTATACCTATTTGTGCGCGATTGCAGTAAAGTATGTATATAAGCCGGAAATAGCAGAAGAGATTGTAAATGATGTTTTTTTGAATGTATGGAATAATCGGTCGTCATTAGTTTATCCCGTCAAAGCTTATTTGATACGTGCCGTTCAAAACCAGTGTTTGAGTTTTTACAGGAAAAAGCGCTTAGAAGAGGTGCCGGTCTCTGATATAAACGGCTATGTGATTGATGTTCATGAGCAATTGATCTGTTTAGAATCTTCACCTTTGGCTTGTTTGGAAAATAAAGAGTTAACCGATCTGATAAGTAGGGCTATCGACCAGTTGCCTGCGAAGTGTCGCGAAATTTTTATTCAACACCTTTATTATAATAAAACCTATGAAGAAATAGCCCGGATGAAAAATATTTCTTCCAGTACGGTCCGGGTACAAATTAAGCAAGGATTATCTAAGTTGAAAGTATTATTGGGGAATTTATATCCTGTTGTCTGCTTATTATTGGATATTTTTCAAAAATAATTCATTTTAGTATAAACGGATTATTGAAAAATGGCGTATCTATTTATGTAGATATGAATTTATTTGAAAATATTATGGATACAGAATATATACGTAAACTGATAATCGGCCACTTTTTGGGCAATTTGTCAGACACTGAAAAAAAAGAACTTTTCCAGTGGTTGCAGGTTGATAAAAAGAATCAGCAGTTGTTTTCGGAAATGTCGGACTGGTGGGCCATCTCCCATGTTCCTTATTTTTCTTCCCGGGTGGAGCTTGGTTTCCAGAAACATTTTGGTGAGTTGATGGCTAAAGAGGCGGGGGTTTCTTCAAAAAGAATATTCTTTATTCGTCCTTGGTTACAAATCGTTGCAACAGTAATGATCATGCTGGCTATAGGCGGTTTATCTTATTATGCAGGTGTATTGACGGATGAACAGGATTCGGAGATTATTCGTTTTCAGACCTCTGTACCATTGGGATCACGTTCGAAAGTAACTTTGGCCGATGGGTCGGTGGTTTGGCTGAATGCTGGTTCTTCTCTTTCCTATAATAAAGATTTTTCAGAAAAGTCTCGTGATGTTTACCTGACAGGGGAGGCATATTTTGAAGTAACCCCGGACTCTTTGAAACCATTTATAGTGAACTCTGACAATCTGAGTGTAAAAGTATTGGGAACGACTTTTGATGTCAGGGCCTATCAGGATGAGGAGTTGGTGAATGTTGTGTTGCGAACCGGAAAAGTTGACGTGGCGTTGAATAACGAACCGGATACAAAAATAATACGCTTACAACCTAATGAGAAGTTGAGTTATAATAAAATAGATAATGAGCTGAAGAAAACAACAGTAAATGCGGATGATGTTTGTGACTGGGTAAATGGGAAAATGAAATTTACAAAGATTCCCTTTGGCATATTAGCGAGAGATTTAGAGAGAAAATATAACATAAAGATTGTAATAGAGAGCAACTCTTTGCAGGAAGAGGCTTTTACGGGGAGTTTTACTTCCGAGCATACGATATATGATATTTTGAATGAAATTGATGTTGAAAAACAATATCGATGGGAACAAACCGGAAATATGTTTGTAATCCGGGATAAATAATTGATCCGAGAAAGGACATTACGATTAGACTGAATAATAATCTTATTAAATCTGAAATTCATGAAATTAACCAATTTGAAGAGAAATGGAAGGTGTTTGATGACCTTGTGTATGTTCGCAAGCTTGCCGATGACCACAGAGGCGGTTTTTGCTGCGGACTTAAAATCTTGTTACTTATCTGTTCAGAACCAGAGTACCACTTTGCAGGAGCTGTTCGATTTGATTGAAGAGAAGTTTGATTACTCTTTTTTAATTCGTGACAAAAACCTGAATTTGAATGAACGGGTAGTTGTCGACTGGGAAAAAAACTCCGTAGAAACTCTTTTGAGAAAAGCGTTGCAAAATCAGCATGCTGATTTTGTTATAAATGATAAGCGAATTATCATTTATAAGTCAAATTCTAAACAGAAAAATTACGGAGTATCTGATCAGCAGCAAGTGAGGCGTATTACTGTTAGGGTGACAGATGCTTTGGGACCGGTAGTAGGAGCCAGTGTTGTCGAAAAAGGTACGACCAATGGCGGCATTACCGATATGGATGGGAAAATGACGTTGGAGTTTCAAGGAACGGAAAAGATAATAGAGATATCTTATATCGGATATGCAAAGCAGACCATAAAAGTAACATCTTCTGTTGTCGATGTTCAGCTGAAAGAAGATACGCAGACGTTGGATGAAGTTGTGGTCGTAGGTTTCGGTGTTCAGAAAAAAGAGAATCTGACAGGTGCTATTTCTCAGGTGAAAATGGAAGAGGCATTGGGTGACCGCCCATTGGCAAACACGACACAAGCTTTGCAGGGAGCTGTTCCCGGTTTGTTTGTTTCGGGAAATCATGAACCTGGTGGAACGAATAAAAAAATACAGATTCGCGATGCCTTTTCTTTAGGCTCAGGCGAGGTGATTCGTCCTCTGGTTTTGATCGACAATGTCGAAGGGGATCTGAATATGATCAATCCGAATGATATCGATGCTATTTCTGTTTTGAAAGATGCAGCATCAACAGCTATTTACGGTGCGCGTGCCGCTGGCGGAGTAATTATTATTACCACCAAGCAACCGAAAAAGGGTGAACGGTTTCATTTGAACTATAATAACAATATAGGTTTTGAAACAGCGATGAATTTACCCGAACAAGCCATGCTTGACGAGTATTTTAAAATGTATCTGGAAGCAGGGTTTAGCGATTCTTATTGGGCGGGCAAACAAAATGTAGCTAAATGGAAACAATATTTGCAGGACTATAAAGCCAATTCGGGCGCTTTTAATATCGTAAATGACGGCTTGTATAAAGGGGATGACGGAAATGTATATTATTTGAATGAACAAGATCCGTATAAAGCTTTTATGGAAACCAGTTTTATTATGAATCATAACTTGTCGGCATCGGGCGGAACGGATAAGGTTCGTTATCGTTTTTCCGGAGGATATACTTCCCAGGATGGCCCGTTGGTGACTTCTGCCGATAAGTATGAGCGTCTTAATGTCGGGGCTTATATGTCTGCGGATGTGACGAGTTGGTTTACGCAGGTTGTAGATATTAAGTATGCTAAAGGAACGAAATCAATGCCTTCCGGCGATAATTTGTATACGACCCGTTTGATATCTTATTCCCCTAATGGAACATCCGGTGATATTTATGGTGTGGCAGATAAGGAAAATTTACCTTATAACACTCCGTTAAACAGTATATTATATAATAATAAGAAGAAGACGGTTACGGCTAATCCACGTATTTTCTTAAAATCGATATTTAAACCTATTGCCGATTTGGAAGCAGTATTTGAATATACATTTGATAAGAATGATGTTTTGTATGATTTCTATGATGCGAAGAAAAAATTTATAGATATTCAGGAGACTCCTCGATGGAACGTTAATCAGGATAGTTATGAGAAACGACATTATTTTACGGATTATAACGCCTTTAATATATATGCCAATTATTCGAAGTCTTTTAAAGATCATAACATGAATGTAATGGTTGGTTTTAATCAGGAGTCCAGTTATTACGAAGATGTACAGTCTATCGTATATAATCAAGCTGTGCCTGAAGTGCCTTCGTTGGGAGGTACTACCGATAAAACTTTGACAAAGTTGGTAGACAAGTACCAGGAATATACGATCCGCGGTGCCTTTTTCCGCTTGAATTATAATTATGCGAATAAATATCTGGTGGAGGTGAACGGACGTTATGACGGTTCTTCCAAATTTCCTAAAAATTCTCGTTTCGGATTTTTCCCTTCGGTCTCTTTGGGATGGCAGGTCGCACGGGAGGCTTTTATGGAAAGTACACAAGGTTGGTTGGATGAATTGAAGATTCGTGCTTCATGGGGCGTTATTGGAAACCAGAATATCAAACCTTATCTGTATACTCCATCCATGACTTTGGAAAACAAGAATGTATGGTTGAATAATGATGTAGCTGTAAATGTTATCGGTGTTCCTTCTTTGGTCCGTTCTAATTTTTCCTGGGAAGATGTAGCAACAACGGATGTCGGTTTGGATTGGACTTTGTTGAATGGCCGTTTACGTGGAACATTTGACTGGTACCAGCGTAATACAACAGGGATGTTGGCACCCGGAGAACAATTGCCGGCTATTGTCGGGGCTTCTGCTCCTTATCAGAATACGGCGGATATCCGTACTAACGGTTGGGAAGTGGCTGTTTCCTGGAGAGATCGGATAGGAAAGGTAGGATACTCTGTCGGATTTAACATATCCGATTCTCGTACGAAAGTAACTAAGTATAAGAATACCTCTGGTTTGTTCTATGACAGAAACGATGCGCAGGATGGAAAACGCTATCGTGAAGGCATGTACATGGGTGAAATTTGGGGATATGAAACGGACGGCTTTTATACGATAGATGATTTTGAGGATGCGGTCAGCTGGAAATTGAAAGAAGGTGTGACCGGTATAGAAGGCTACAATGGCCGCTTACGTCCGGGGGACATTAAATTTAAAAACCTGAGTGATGCGGACGGTACTGTCAATACGATTACAGCCGGTGCCGGTACTGTGGAAGACCCGGGAGACCGTAAGGTTTTGGGAAACAGCAGTGCCCGCTATCAGTTGGGAGCTAGTTTGGGAGTTAATTACGCAGGGTTTGATTTGAGTATTTTATTGCAGGGAGTCGGAAAACGAGATGTATGGTTAGGGGGATCTGCTATCTTCCCGTTTGGTGCTGCAGGCCCGACCGATGCTGTTTATCTTCCCGTTTATTATAATCAGACAGATTACTGGCAACCGGTTGATGCCGCCGGCGGAAACTATAATCCGGTGAATCCGAATGCCCAATTGCCACGTATCTATGATTATACGGTTGCTAACTCGGTGGGATCCAATACACGTATCTCTGACAAGTATTTGAATAGCGGGGCTTATTTGAGAGTGAAAAACATATCATTGGCTTATACGTTCCCGAAACAATGGTTGACTCCGATATTGGTACAGCAGTTGAAACTTTTTGCAAATGTTGAAAACTTGTTGACTTTCTCTTCTTTGCCTAAAGGCTTTGACCCGGAAACATTAAGTTGGAGTTATCCTGCTTATCGTACTATATCGTTTGGTTTGAATGTTACGTTTTAATTTTATAAAATACGATCACAATGAAAAAACTAGTTATAGGATTTTTAGTAATGTTGGGAGTTATATTTTCTGCGTGTAACGATGACTTTCTCGAAAAGTATCCCAAAACGGATTTAACGGAAGGAAACTCCTTTTTATCATATGATAATTATCGGTATTTTATGTACCCATGTTATGAAATGTTCTCAGATGTAACCATTCGGACGGCAGTGAACGGCTATGGGGCAAAATCGATATACCGCGGAGATTTCTGGGCCGGTTATTTAGGACAGAAAAACGGATATAACAATTATGCTTTTCAGGATGTCACCCGCTCTGCATCCGGTAATGGTTGGGATTTTCAATATATCCGTCGTGTAAATATTATGCTTTCTCACTTGGAAGATGGCGTGCTTTCTGCTGAAGAAATGGATCATTGGAAAGCAGTAGGCTTTTTCTTCCATTCTTTCTGGTATATGGAATTGATAGACCGTTTTGGGGATATCCCTTGGGTCGATAAAATTATTACGGATAATTCGGAAGAACGTTTTATGGCACGGATGTCGAGAGACGAAGTTGCTGCAAAGGTTTTGGATCGGTTGATTTGGGCAGAAGCAAACATCGGAAGCTCCGCCAAAGATGGCGATAATTCGGTAAACCGGGATTGTATCCGTGTATTGATATCACGTTTCGGCCTGCGTGAAGGCACATGGCGTAAATATCATGGATTGGGAGATGCAGAGAAATATTTGCAGGCCTGTGCGAAGTATTCCGAGTTGTTGATGGCCGATTACCCTTCTTTATACCAGGGTGTGGCTAAGAATGATAAGGGAGAACCTGTTCCGGGAGCCGGTTATGGAGAATTATGGACAAGCCTGAACTTGAAAGGTGTTCCTGGGGTTATCTTTTATAAACGGATTGTAGGGGAAGTGAATCCTCACCGTTTTAGCGATTATGAACATATTGCTGCACATAATTATGAAATGCCGCAATATACGGTGGATATGTATTTGTGTCAGGATGGTAAAACAATATCTAATTCGAAACAATATCAATTCGGACCGGAGAACCGAAGCATACATGCCGTATTCCGTAATCGTGATCCACGTTTGTGGCATGTCGTAATGCCGCCTTTCAGGGTACTTTCAAAAACGGAAGCTACTGCTTATCCGGAGTTGGGTGCTTATCAGGAAGATGGTATTCCGGCTGATAAGAACTGGTTTTTCACCAATAAACCGGAAGATCGTGAGTTTATCGATATTTTCGGAGCCAATCACGGTCAGTCTGTTTCTACTGCGACGTTGCCTTTCGGAGGTGATTTGAATCGTGGTATGAAGCGGCTTCCTACTCAAAACTGGGGAGATGCTCCCATGAACGAGGCACCCCATTTGAACAATGCAACCCGTACGAACGGAGCTTATCAGACTTGCAATAGTGGTTATTACGTATGGAAATGTTACAACAACTGGGATAGAAATCAATCTGCGAATTTAAACAGTCCGGATTTGCCGATATTTAAAATAGAGGAAATCCTGTTGAATTACGCAGAGTGTAAGTATGAGTTGGGCGAGTTTGACCAGCAAATAGCCGATCGTACCATAAATAAATTACGTGAACGTGTCGGAGTGGGAAGAATGACGGTTTCGGAAATTAACGAAAGCTTTGATCCGAAACGTGGTACTGACGACTCTGGAAAGTTGATAGCCCCGGTTCTGTGGGAGATTCGTCGTGAACGTATGATTGAATTGATGGGAGAAGGTTTTGGCTTTTATGATGTTCGCCGTTGGAAATGTGCCAAATGGTATGTGAACCGTCAACAGAAAGGTATGTGGATAGATGAAACCTGCACGGATCTTTCGGGTAAGGCAGATTATTTGGAAAAATATCAGACTGTAGGAGAGAATGAAACGGATCCTCGTACGGGACCTGGGTTTATCTATCGTTATCAGGATCCTGTTTCTTCCGGTTTTGGTTGGTTGGACAAATATTATTTGTATTGTGTACCGACGGATGAGATTGCCTTGAATCCGGCATTGACACAGAATCCTGGCTGGAACGAAGGTGAATGATAAAATTAAACCCTTTCATATTATACTTGTTTATTCTACGAAAAGTATGTTTATTTGCAAGCATAATTAATTAACAACAGGCAATATGAAGAAGGTTACAGGTTTAGTTTTGGTTATTTTGATGGTATTCATAGCTGTACCGGCAAAGTCCCAGTTGAAGTTTGGGATAAAAGGTGGGGTGAACATATCATCCGTTCATATGAATTCCGATATCCTGAAAGCGGATAATGTGACAGGGTTTCAGATCGGTCCGATGATCGAGACAACCATTCCGTTGATAGGCATAGGATTGGATGCGGCGATCCTCTATTCACAGAAAGGGATGGATGTGAAGTCGGAGGCAGGAACTTCCACGAATGTGAAAACAGATTATATCGATGTTCCGGTGAATTTGAAATGGAAGTTCGGACTGCCTATCATTAAAGGATATCTGGCTGCCGGTCCGTATATCGGTTTCCGTGTAGGAGGCGATAAGTTCTGGGAGATTCCCGGAAGTGTAGTAGGACAGGTGAAGGCCAAGAACTTTAGTGCCGGTCTTAATTTTGGAGCAGGAGTGGAACTGATCAGTCATTTGCAGGTCGGTATAAACTATGGTTTGGGACTGACCGATAATTACAGTGCTGAAAAATATGATATGAATGCCAGGAACCGTGGATGGTCTATTACGGCTGCCATCTTGTTCTAACCGGAATATATGCTCGTATTGGGGGATGCAGACAGCGTTGTCTGTGTCCCCTAATAGTTTTTTAATGTCCCTTTTTTTGTTACTTTTGACCTCGTAAATGAAATATGCAGATGTCATACTACCCCTGCCGTTGGAAAATAGCTATACTTATAGCATTCCTTCCGATCTGGAAACAGCCGTTATTCCCGGTTGCCGGGTAATCGTTCATTTCGGCAAGAAACGCTATTATACGGCCATCGTAATGGATGTGCACGAGCGTAAGCCCGATACAGACTTTGAGACGAAAGAAATTTATGCCCTGCTGGATGCAACCCCTGTGCTTCGCCGGCAGCAGCTTCGTTTTTGGAAATGGATTTCCTCTTACTACATGTGTAAGCTGGGCGATGTCTATAAAGCCGCCCTGCCTTCCGGGCTGAAGCTGGAAAGTGAAACAGCCGTTACCTATAAAGCCGATTTTGTAGCTGACGGTCCTTTGCGTCCCAACGAGCAGGCTGTATTGGATGCCTTTAAAGGCGTACTCAAACTGACCGTATCCGAACTGGAGAAAAGAACCGGTTTGCGTAATGTCGTGCCGATTGTGGCTTCCTTGATGGTGCGCGGCGCTGTCGAGGTCAGCGAAGAGATGAAACGCGGATTTGTGCCGAAGATGCAGACATTTATCCGGCTGTCGCAGGAATATGCCAGCGAGGAGCGTTTGCAAGAGGTTTTTGCTGATTTTAAGCGGGCAAAGAAACAGGAACTTCTGCTGGTCTCTTTTCTAGATTTGAGTCATGCCTTAAACCCGTCGTTGAGTAAGGAGGTTTCAAGAAAGGAGTTGCTGGAACACAGTGGCTGTTCTGCTGCCATATTGGACGGGCTGCTGAAGCGGGGTGTTTTGGAAAGCTATGAAAAAGAAGTCGGACGCTTGCAGGTGCCGGTATGCCGGTTGCAATCGCTCAGTCCGCTCAGTCCGGCACAGGAAAAAGCGTACGGCGAAATACACGATGTATTTACATCTAAAGAGGTTTGCCTGCTTCACGGCGTTACTTCGAGCGGAAAAACGGAAATCTATGTCCGACTGATCGACGAGGTCCTGAAGATGGGCAGGCAGGTTTTATATATGCTTCCGGAGATAGCCATCACTACCCAGATCACGGAACGGCTGGCTAAATTGTTTGGAAACAAACTGTTGGTATATCATTCTAAATTTTCCGATAATGAACGTGTGGAGGTATGGAACAAACTTCTTCACGGTGGCGAGCCCATGGTCGTACTGGGTGTTCGTTCCTCTCTCTTTCTCCCGTTTAAGGATCTGGGACTAATTATCGTAGATGAGGAACACGAAAACACCTACAAACAGCAAGATCCGGCACCACGCTATCATGCCCGTAATGCCGCGATCGTATTGGCTGGGATGCATGGGGCAAAGACTTTACTGGGATCGGCTACTCCTTCGATCGATTCCTATTTCAATGCAACGACCGGCAAATATGGACTGGTCGAACTGACAACCCGTTTCGGCGACTGTCTGATGCCGGAGATTATCACGGCGGATATAAAGGAACTGAAGCGTAAAAAGATTATGAAGGATACGCTTTTCTCTCCTTTGCTGGTTGAAAAGGTGAATGCCGCTATCGCACGTGGTGAACAGGCTATCCTGTTTCAGAACCGGCGTGGGTTTGCTCCGATGATCGAGTGTAAGAGTTGCGGATGGGTGCCTCATTGTGTGAATTGCGATGTCAGTCTGACTTACCATAAATACCATAATCAACTGGTTTGTCATTATTGCGGATATACAATCCAGTTACCGCCCCATTGTCCGGAATGTCAGAGTTCGGAGTTGAAAATGATGGGATTCGGTACGGAGAAAGTGGAAGAGGAGATTGCTTCCCTGTTTCCGGCAGCCAAAGTAGAGCGGCTGGATTTTGATACCGCCCGTACCCGTACGGCTTACGAACGTATTATTTCGGATTTCGAGAAAGGAAAGACGCAGATACTGATCGGAACACAGATGTTGTCGAAAGGGTTGGACTTTGGAAATGTCAGTATTGTTGGAATCCTGAATGCCGATAACCTGATGAACTATCCCGATTTCCGAGCTCACGAACGTGCTTTCCAACTGATGGTGCAGGTAAGCGGACGAGCGGGGAGAAGGGATAAACGTGGTACGGTTGTTTTGCAAACTTCCCAGCCGGAACATCCTCTGATACGGATGGTGCAGCATTTTGCTTATAAGGAAATGGTTCGTTTGCAGTTGAGCGAGCGCAGCATGTTCCGGTATCCTCCTTATTATCGGTTGATCGTATTGGTGCTCCGGAGCCGCAATGAGTCGGTTTTGCAGGAACTGTCGGTGATCTATGCCGAGAAACTGCATGCCCGTCTCGGAGAACGGGTACTGGGGCCTGTCACCCCTCCGGTAACACGTGTGCAGACTTTGCATATCAAGAAGATTGTGTTGAAAATAGAGATAGCCGCCGCCATTGCCCCTGTCAGGGAAATACTGGAGGCTGTCCATTCAGAGATGCAACGCTATTTGCCATTCAGGCAATTGCTGGTGCATTATGATGTGGACCCGGCTTGATAATTGAATATTGAAAATTGAGAATTGAAAATTATGGGAGAGAAGAAAGAGTATAAGATATTGTTTGTTTGTCTGGGGAATATTTGTCGTTCTCCGTCGGCTGAGGCGGTGATGAAGAAACTGGTAAAAGATGCCGGCCTTGACAATTATATAGAAGTCGATTCGGCAGGTATCATGGGATACCATGAGGGAGAACGAGCCGATCAGCGGATGAGGGCGCATGCCTCCCGCCGGGGATATGTGCTGGATTCTATTTCCCGTCCGGTTCGTACGACTGACTTTTATGATTTTGATCTGATCATCGGAATGGACGACCGGAATATAGATGACCTGAAACGGAAAGCTCCCGATCTGGAATCTGTAGCTAAAATACATCAGATGACGGAATATTCCCGTAATAAGTTGTATGATCATGTCCCCGACCCGTATTACGGGGGCGCCTCCGGTTTTGAGTTGGTACTCGATTTGCTGGAAGACGCCTGTGGAGGATTGCTTGAAACTATTTCTTCAGGTCGGGATAACTGATACGGGTGTGGAACATTGTTTTCAGCTTGTCGACAAACACGCTTTTGATCGTCTCTACATCCCGGAACGTCAGCGGGGCACTTTTCAGTAATCCGTCTGCTATCTGTCCGTCAATAATTTTATCCACCAACTGTCTGATGCTTTCTTCCGTATGCTCTTTCAGGCTGCGGGAGGCGGCTTCAACGGAGTCTGCCATCATCAGCACGGCAGTCTCTTTCGAGAACGGGTTAGGTCCCGGATAAGTAAACGCCTTTTCATCGATCTCTTTATCCGGATATTGGTTTTTGAATGAATTATAGAAATATTTAGCCTTTCCTAATCCGTGATGTGTACGGATGAAATCAACGACGGCCTTGGGCAACAATGCCTTTTCTGCAATCCTGACTCCATCGGTGACATGATTTATGATTACTTTGGCACTCTGGTCGAAAGTCAGTTGGCCGTGCGGATTCACGCTGCTTTGGTTTTCGGTGAAGAAAGCCGGGTTTGCCATCTTTCCTATATCATGATACATGGCTCCTGTACGGACCAGTTGGGCATTTGCCCCGATTTTTGCAGCGGCTTCCGATGCCAGGATAGAAACCTGCAAGGAATGCTGGAATGTTCCGGGAGATGTTTCCGACAACTTTTTAAGAATAGGCGTATTGATATTGGATAGTTCCACCAGCGTGATGCTCGATACATATCCGAATGTTTTTTCCAGCATATAAACCAGGATGTAAGTAAACATCAGCAGGATGAAATTGATACCGAAGTATAGAAGCATCAACCAGTTGATCTTGTTGAAGTCCGCTTCCTGATACAGGGCAAGGCTGATATAACATAACGTATAGGACATAAAGATCAGGAATGCACAGCGAATCAGTTGCGAACGTTCCGACAGGTCTCTCAGACTGAATGTAACCACCATTCCGGCGATGATCTGCAACAGCAGGAACTCATGCGGGAAAGGTACCATCAGCGAACAGATCAGCACGATGACCAGATGCGTAAATAAGGCTGTACGTGAATCGAAGAAGGTCCGGACAACAATAGGCACGATCGCATAAGGCAGGATATAAACATTGAACAGCGCATAAGTGACGCATAACTCCGTTAATATGCAACTGACAAATATGCATAGAATAAGGAAAAGCGCATTCCGCCTGTTGTGCAATATCTTTAACCGGAAAGACCACAGGTATAACCAGAAACAGAAGATGATGCCGCAGACCAATACAAACTGCCCTCCGAGAATAATGCTTTGGCGTTGTGCACCGCCCGACTTGGTCTCGTGCACAATCTTCAATGAACGCAGTACATTATAGGTATGGTTATCAATAATCTCTCCCCTGTCTACAATACGTTCTCCGGCCTGTACCATACCGTTTGCCAGGGATACGCTCCGGAGCATATCGTCTTTCACTTTCTCCGACATCGCTTCATCATACGATATATTTTCCTTCAGATAGTTATTTATATCGCAGGATTGCAGGACCGATTTGTCCAGACGCGACGGACAATTGTTTATGATAAACTCATAAGCCGTTTTTATGGTGAAAAAGTCACTGGCATACCGGGAGTGGGCGATGTTGTTCTTCAGCAGATTGACACGCTCATAGTTATCCATTTTCAGTTTTTCCTGTTCCTGTGATGAGATAATCCCGTTTTTATATAGGCTGATCAAACTATTTTCGATATAATGCATATAGGCTGGTGTCGCTTTTCGGTTCAGGCCATTGGCATAGGCGGCTCGCAATTTGTCGACTTCTGTGTTCTCGACAGTCGCATCCATACGGAAATACGGTTCGAAGTTTTTCAAAACGCTATCTTTCTCGGCATCGACTTCTGCATCAGTCTTGTAGATAGGAAAATCGCTTGGTGCCGTCAGTAATCCGTACCTCCAGGGCTTGCCTTCGTAGAACTGGTAACGGAACTTTCCCTCGCGAGGAAAAAAGTAGGCGATCAGCAAAGATGCCACGATGAAATATACGGCTGGGTGTATGCTATAGTTTTTTAGTTTCATAAGATTCTCATTTGAGGGCGAAATGTACATAAAAAAGTTTAGTAAGAGAAAAAAAAGGACTACTTTTGCCGCATTATTATAGAATGAAATAATTATGACTCAAAGGAAAGTTAGAGTCCGTTTTGCACCCAGCCCGACAGGGGCGCTGCATATCGGAGGTGTTCGTACAGCTTTATACAACTATTTATTTGCCAAACAGAATGGCGGAGATTTGATCTTACGTATTGAAGATACCGACTCTCAACGGTTTGTTCCGGGAGCGGAGGCTTATATTATTGAAGCGCTTACCTGGTTGGGTATCAAATTCGACGAAGGTGTGAACTTTGGTGGCGAATACGGTCCGTACCGTCAGAGCGAGCGAAAAGCTATTTACAGGCAATATGTCGACCAGTTGCTGAATGACGGTCTGGCTTATATTGCATTTGATACACCGGCTGAACTGGATGCCAAACGTCAGGAAATTGCCAATTTCCAGTATGATGCTTCCACCCGTTTGCAGATGCGTAACTCCCTGACACTTTCTGCTGAAGAGACAAAGGCGTTGATCGATGTCGGAAACCAGTATGTTGTCCGTATCAAGATCGAGCCGAACGAAGATATTCATGTGAATGATATTATCCGTGGTGAAGTGGTAATCAACTCTTCTATCCTGGATGATAAGGTATTATATAAATCGGCTGACCAGTTGCCTACATACCACCTGGCAAACATTGTCGATGACCACTTGATGGAAGTCACTCATGTGATCCGTGGCGAAGAGTGGTTGCCGAGCGCTCCCCTTCATGTATTGCTGTACCGTTATCTGGGTTGGGCAGATACGATGCCGCAGTTTGCCCACCTGGCTTTGTTATTGAAACCGGAAGGAAACGGTAAACTGAGCAAGCGTGACGGTGACCGTCTGGGATTCCCTGTATTCCCGTTGGAATGGCATGACCCTAAAACCGGTGATATCTCTTCAGGATACCGTGAAAGCGGTTACCTGCCGGAAGCGGTTGTTAACTTCCTGGCCCTGTTAGGATGGAATCCAGGTAACGATCAGGAAATCATGAGTATGGACGAACTGATCAACTATTTCGATCTTACCCGTTGCAGCAAAGCCGGTGCCAAGTTCGACTATGAAAAGGGAAAATGGTTCAACCACCAGTATATCCAGAAAAAAGACAATAAAGAAGTCGCAGCATTGTTCATGCCTATCCTTGAAAGCCACGGTATAAAAGCCGATCCGGCATATGTGGAGAAGGTTGTCGGCATGATGAAAGACCGTGTTTCTTTTATTAAGGAATTATGGGATGTTTGTGCATTCTTCTTTATTGCTCCGACCGAATACGATGAGAAGACAACGAAAAAACGCTGGAAGGCCGATTCTGCTGCCCAGTTGGCAGAACTGATCGAAGTACTGCGCGTTCGTGAACCGTTCGATATCGAAGGAACGGAAGAAGAGGTGAAAGCCTGGATCGAAAGCAAAGGCTACCATTTGGGTAATATAATGAATGCTACCCGTCTGGCATTAGTCGGTGAAGGAAAAGGTCCTCATATCTTTGATATTACAGAAGCATTAGGAAAAGAAGAATCTATTCGCCGTATCGAAAGAGCGATTGAAGTGCTTAAATAAGTTATGTATAGTCTGGCAATCCACTTTTACGCATTTATCATTGCGTTGATTTCTCCATTCCATAAGAAGGCCCGGATCATGCGTCTGGGGCAGTGGAAAACGAATTCCATTCTTCGTGAGAAGATCGACCGGAATGCAAAATATATCTGGTTTCATGCTTCTTCCCTGGGCGAGTTCGAACAGGGACGTCCGATGATGGAGAAGATCAAGGCGGAACATCCGGAGTATAAAATACTACTTACTTTCTTTTCCCCTTCGGGATATGAAGTCCGTAAGAATTATAACGGGGCAGATGTCATTTGCTATCTGCCCTTCGATACGCCTTACCGGGTGAAGAAATTCCTGAATCTGGCAAATCCTTCCATTGCTGTATTTATTAAATACGAGTTTTGGGGAAACTATCTGCAAGAGTTGAAGCATCGCAATATCCCGGTGTACATCATTTCATCCATATTCCGTCGCGATCAGTTGTTCTTCCAGTGGTTCGGTTATCCGTACAGGAAGATGCTTTATTGCTTTACCCATTTGTTTGTGCAGGATGACCGTTCGGCAGCTTTGCTGAAAGAGTTCGGGATAACAAATGTAACTGTTACGGGAGATACCCGTTTCGATCGGGTACTGGATGTCCGTAACCAGGCACGTGAGTTATCGCCAGTGGAACATTTTGTCTGTGAAGGAGGAAAGGAGAAAAGATTGACCCTTGTTGCCGGAAGTTCCTGGCCGCAGGATGAAGAGATTCTGATCCCTTATTTCAATGAGCATCCGGAGATGAAGCTGATTATCGCTCCGCATGAGATTCACCGTGAACATCTGATGTATATCGAATCGTTGTTGAAACGTCCTTCTGTCCGTTTGTCGGATGTGTTTCATGACCAGTCTCTGGCGGAAGGTAAAGATTGTCTGATTGTCGACAGTTTCGGTTTATTGTCTTCTATCTACCGGTATGGAACGATCGCTTATATTGGCGGCGGTTTCGGAGCGGGTATTCATAACACGCTTGAAGCGGCAGTTTATGGCATTCCGGTTTTATTCGGTCCGAAATATCATAAGTTCAAGGAAGCAAAAGACCTGATCAAGGTGGGAGGCGGCTTCTCCGTATCAGATAAACAATCTTTCTGCGAGAAGATGGACGAACTGCTGACCTATCATGAAGTGCTGGACGCTGCGGGCGAAAGTGCCGGACAGTTTGTAAATGGCAATGCCGGGGCGACGGATAAGATATTACGAATAATAAAGTTGTAAAAAATATACCGATTGATCTGGTGTTTGATTTGAGGTTTATGCCGATAAGGAATTGGACACCAGTCAATCGGTATTTTGTTTTTTAGCCCCGGAGTCTCCGAATCCGGTGTATTCCACTTTCTTCCGATCGTCCGGGGCATAGCGCATTGTTGATGTTTCTAATGAATTGCGCTTCTTATCATTGGTCTATTCTGTTTCAGGAATTACTTCGCCTACTTTCAGGGGAGTGATATTGTTTTCTGCTCCCGGATATCCGATATTCTGATTGATAACTCCTCCGGTATTTGTCTTGATCGCATTTTCCGGAACGGGCCACAGTACATGATGTACACTCAGACGATATTCGCCATAAGGGATAACGATACCTTTATTATAGAAGTTATTGTGTTTGATCACCCAGTCAAAATAGAAATTCACGCCTGCGTCTTTGTTGTTTGTTCCGGTTCCACCTGGTCCTGAGAAATTATTCAGGGTATAGATACGTCCTCCGAAAGCCTCACATGCTTTGCCTGTTTTGGCATACAGATAGGATATACGGACCAGTTCTACATGGCGGTTCTCTTCATAATACAACTCACGGGCACGTTCAGCCAGTACTTCTGCTATACCGATCGTGCCGCTCAAAGGCTCGGCTCCGGCACGTGCACGGACGATATTCAGCATGGAGGCGGCGTTGGCATTGTCGCCTTTCCAATAATAACATTCGGCCATCATCAGATAGGTTTCTGCTGAACGGTAGATGTACCAGGGTGTTTCGCCACCCTGAAGATCCTGGGTTTTCGTTGGGTCTGGGACAAACAGTTTATAATGTGGCCACATGTACCAGCAACGGATGGAGTCTGCCACGGAGATGTCGTTCGGACGTACCAGTTGCTGGCCATACCACGGGCTGTTGTTCTTCTTCAGGCTCGGCTCATTATACCGCAGGTCTTCCATACGTTTCCAGCTGTCATGATTGTTCGGACTGCGCAGGTCATTCTTTTCCTTGTCGGTCCAGATCTCATACTGGAAATAATTCGTAGGACGACAGGTTCCGATGCCACGGCCGTAATTGGCATCATTGTCAATTTCCGTGTTTTTATCTTCGGATGCTGGGACGATGGCTGTTCCTGACTTCCCGTCGGGTGTCTTGATCGCTGCCCCTTTTGCCCAGTAAGGGAGTCCGTTACGCATCGTATAAATGCGTTTGCTTCCGGCTTCGACGATGTCGGGGTAGGCTACCACATACATGATGCCCTCCGTGTTGCTCATGTCTATTTTGGCTTCTACGCTATGCAGGTCATGCATTAAATTCGTATTGGGCTTGTTTTGGTTGGTCGTGAAGCGCTGTGTCATCAGCGGGTGCCGTGCGACGACTTCCTTTCCGATTTCGATGGCCCGGTCAAAGTCTCCCAATGACATGCATATTTTCATCAGTAACATACCGCAGGCATCTTTGTTGGCTCGGCCCCGGTCCATTTGTTCGGGTACCCATTGGTAAGCGAATTCCATATCTTTTTTGCATTGCTCAAGAATGCTCCAACGGTCATAGGAGTAAAAGTCGAGTTTCGGCCGGGTAATTTCTTCACTCAACCAGGGAACGTCTCCGAATTGGTGGGTGAGTTTATAGTAACGATAGGAGCGGTGGAAATAGGCTCCGCCCAGTACGGCATTCCGTTCCGCCTCATCCTTGAAAGTGGCGGCATCCAGACGACTGATCACAATATTGGCATACTTGATTCCTTTAAAACCTTCTGCCCAATACCAGCCGTTCTTGCCTTTCATATCATTCTTGGTTCGGGCAGGAAGCATCTCGTTATCGAAGTCCACCAACGAACCGCTTTCGTCGGTTTTCCCATGTACGGCAATATCTGCGGTATACATTTCCGTCAGGATCGGGGCACCGTCCGTAAAGAATTCGTGGCGCATATTACGTTCACAGGCAACCAGTGCCGAATACAAACCGGCAGCATCTACATAGGTATTTTCGGGAGTATAAAAAGATAGCGGCTTCGGGTCGAGCCAACTGTCATTGCAGGAATTCAGTAAAGGTAAGGCTGCTAAAGCCAGTACCAGGTATTTTTTATTATTCTGATTCATAATCTTAATTCTTATGGGTTAATCAATGTTTATAAAGTAAAGTTTACGCCGAAATTGACGGTTCTCAGCGTTGTGTCGCCGCCTTCCGGATCACCGAAAGTCCATCCCGTGATGACGAACGGATTACGGACGGCAACGGAGAAACGCATGTTCTGTACGGAGAATCTTTTCAGGAAATTCTGCGGCACATTATATGACAGTGTGATGTTTTCCATACGTACGAATGTTTTCTTTACGTAATTACTGCCGATGTTCTTGGAGCCCAGGCGTCCATAATCGTTCGTCGGATTATCTTTTGTCCAGCGCGGGATATCTACAACGGTGTAGCGGTCGAACATTCCTCCCGTATTGGCTGCCCGGTTGAAGGTCCCGTATTGCCCGATGTGCGAATACACCATAAAGGATAAATTGAAGTTCTTATAGAATGTGAACTCATTTCTCCAGGACCAGCGGAAGCGTGGAGTGGTGTAACCCTGGAATATTTTGTCATCATTATCCATTACCCCGTCGTTATTCTGGTCGATATATTTGAAATCACCCGGCTTATTCCCATATTTGGCAGCCTCTTCTTCTTCTCCGAGTTGCCAGACGCCGTCGCGTTCATAGTTCCAGATCTGATCCGTATCATGCCCGATAAACCATTTGTTTGCCAGGTCGTCCGCTTCTTTATAACCGATCACATTCCCGTCGGCATCCTTTATTTCTTCTTTGTCTCCGTACAGATGTTTGATTTTCCGCCGGTTGAAAGAGAAGGTTCCGCTTGAATTCCAGGAGAAGTTTCTGTTCTCTATCACATTGGCATTTAAGGTCAGTTCAAAACCGCGGTTGGTCAGTGTTCCCAGGTTGGCCTTCACATTGTCATATCCTAAAATAGAGGGCAGGGAGCGGTTAACCAGCAGATCGTTGGTTTCGGCCATGTAGGTTTCCATGCTACCGCTCAGTCTGTCACCGCACACAGAGAAGTCGATACCTATATTATAAGAGGCAGTACGTTCCCATTTCAATGTATTGTTCGGCATACGGTTGATGTATATCTGGGAGGTAACATACACATTTCCGTTCTGGTCGATATAGGGATGCAGTCCGGAGTTAAGGGAAGCCAGCGCATCATATTGACCGATATCCCTGTTCCCGTTCTGTCCCCAGGAGAAACGGAGCTTCCCGTAATTCAGCCAGCTACCCGATGCCTCCATAAATTTTTCGGAAGTAAAGACCCATCCTAAAGCCACGGCAGGGAATGTGGCACGCGGATTCATCTGCCCGAAAGCGGAATAACCGTCACGGCGTACCGAGGCTGTGATCAGATACTTATCCTTGAAAGAGTAGAATATACGTCCCATCAGCGCATCCCCGGTTTTATAAGTATCGTTACTGGAAACGGATGGAATGGCTCCTGCTCCGATATTATGATACCCCAGTACGTCGCTCGGGGTAAATTGCTGGTTCTTGGCTACCGTTTGCCACCATTGTCCTTTTTCCGCATTGAACAGGAATGTCGCTTCTACACGGTGATCCTTTCCGAACTCCTGTTTCCAGCGTACAATATGGTCAAGTAGCCAGTTAAACGTTTTCTCGTTTTTACGTTCCGACTTGCCGCCTTCTCCGGCCCATTCGGGATGCTGGGACGATTCATGGTTCATGTATTCGTACCAATGGTAACGGGGAGTAAAATTCATTTGATATTCCAGGCCGAAGGGTAGTTTCAGGATGGCATACAAATTGGCATTGAAATCATGGTTTATATCGCGTCTGTCACGGTACAGGTTGTCGAAGAATGGATTTTTTGTATTGTTGTCGCCGGAGGGATACATTCGGTACGGACTATCCAGGTTGTCAATTTCATTGGTCGTGTAAGGCGAATTATGTTCACGCTGGTCGACATCGGCAGCCAGGTAACCGCCGATACGGGTTGCGAACTGGGAATTCAGTCCGACAGTAAGAAAAGAAGTAACCTTTGATTCCAGATTCAGTCGTGAGCGGAAGTTCCGGTAGCGGTCACCGGTTTTTACTCCTTCACGGTCGGCATATCCTAACGACCAGTAATAAGAGAAATTATCCGTACGGTTGGAAATACTGGTGGTATAATCCTGTTGCAGGCCGGTCTGATAAACAATGTCATCCCAATTGGTTTCCACGCCGTTCAGATAATTTTCAATCTCGATATTCTGTAGATTCAGACGGGTCAGCCAGGTCGTGACTAGTGTCTTGTCATCAGGCAGGGCTGAACCCGGATTTTTCTGATCGTAATTATACCATGTCAAAGGATCGATTCCCATCAATGACAAGGTTCGCGGGTCGGCATATTTGCCAGGTTGTGCGGTTAACTCGTCTTGTGATAACAAGCCTTCTGCATATTCCTGACGGAAAGCCAGAAAGCCTGCTCCGTCGACAGTCTTAGGCAGTCGGGAATTATGTACCAGGCCGACATTGGCATTAAAAGTGATAACCGGCTTACCCGTATTCCCCTTTTTTGTCGTAATGGCAATAACGCCATTAGCAGCTTTGGCCCCATAGACAGCGACTGAACTGGCATCTTTCAGAACATCGATGCTTTCGACATCCATGGCATTGATATCCTGCATGGAACCGTCGTAAATGACACCATCCAATACGATCAGGGGAGCCGAACCTGCGCTTAACGTGTTTTTCCCTCGTATTTGCAGGTCGGCAGTACCGGCTGCATCGGTAGACATACTGATGGATAAACCGGCTGCACTGGCACGTAGCAGGTCCTGGACAGACCGTGGAGCTTCTGCTTCCATTTTTTCTGCTTTTACACGGGAAATAGCACCAGTCAGGTCTTTTTTCTTAGCCGTGCCGTAACCGATAACCAGCACTTCGTCCAGTTCTTCGGTGTCTTCTTTTAGCGTGATTGTGAGCATTTCCTGGCCGATGACAGGAACTTCCTCCGTTACATAACCGATATAAGAGCATACTAATACCGGCTTTTTTCCAGATACATTCAGACTGAACATTCCATCACTACCGGTTATGGTCCCATTGGTCTTTCCTTTTTCCATAACATTCACACCGATAAGTGCTTCTCCTGAATGATCTTTTACAATACCTTTAACGGTAGTTCTTTGCGCATAGGCCTGACAGATAAACATCCCTGATAAGAATAGTATCAAGGCGAACCGATGAAAAAAACTGAGAACATGATTTTTCATACAAATACAAATACTAGATATCCATCAATCCCCAAGTGGATGGTTATACAAATAAAGAAAGCGTGAGGATTGTTGATTATATCTAGTTGGAGGCCTTCGACTGCCCTGTAGCTAATATAAACAACAACTCACGCCCTTTTATCTAGTATATCCATAAAGACATATGCATATAACAATGCCTATGAACAGATATAACAAGGAAAGGTACGTGAGCGTTCTAGTTGTCTATTATCTAGCTACATTGAAAAGTGTCGAAGTTTCCAACTAAGATAATATCTTTAAAACGCTTCCGTAATCAATAAAATGTACCGACCAATAACGCTTTACCAGTGTGTACGGCAACAAATGTATGGAGAAGTGTTGAATAAAGCAAATAAAAACGAAAAAGTTTTTCATTAGATGATGGCATAATATTCTGAGCTACTGCATCAAAATGATGATTAATCCCTATTAAATGGTGTTATATTCAAGATTAGAAATAAATGAACCTGTCATTTGTCATATATAAACAGCAAGAAGAATAATGGCAAATGACAAATAGCATTGCAAATAAAAAGTCCATTTGCAATGCTTCATTATCCTTATTAACAGTGAGTTACACCGGTATATTGCAAATAACAAATAGAATGTTGAAAACTTTGTGTATAAAGGATGTTTTTATCATGCCCCCTTCTTTAAACTATTGCTATCCTCCAGTCTTACTAAATCATAGCCTATAACAAACTAATAGTTAACTCCCGACTCTGAATAATTACCCTGTACAGGATAACTGACCAGCCTGTACACCTTGGCGAATTAACCTGTACACCTTAATCGGTTACCCTGTACACCCTGGCAATAATGAGTCCTTACTTGTCAATTAGTTAGTAGGGAGGAATAAATTAGTATCCCTGCTTTCGCCGGTTAGTTTGTGATTGTATCCTCTGATGATGTAATAAACACTTAGAATGCGGAGAACGGGAAATGAAGTGTTGGAGATAAAATAGTATCTTTGTCCCATTCTTATCAATCGATAGCATTATGAAAAAAAAGATTAGTTTGTGTTTATTGGTTCTTGGTGCAATTTATACTTCCTGTGGCTCAGTGAAAGACCGGTCGGAGGAGCAGCAGGCCCTTTCTTCTTATGTAAACCCTTTTATCGGGGCATCCACCAGTATGGATGCAGGAGGTTCTTATCATGGTCTGGGGAAGACTTTTCCCGGAGCAACGGCACCGTTCGGTATGGTACAGGTCAGTCCCAATACGATTACCGGAGGGGATAACGGTCCCGGGTATAGTGACGAGCATACTTCTATCGAAGGTTTTGCTTTTACACAAATGAGCGGGATTGGCTGGTATGGCGATCTGGGAAACCTGTTGGTTATGCCCACGGTAGGGAAACTGCATACATTTTCGGGTACATCGGACGATCCGGATAAGGGATATCGGTCCCGGTACGACAAGTCTTCGGAAGAAGCTTCTGCCGGTTATTACACTGTGATGCTGACGGATTATCAGATAAAAGCGGAGGCAACGGCACTTCCTCATAGCGGAATGTTGCGTTTTACATTCCCTGAAAGTAAAGAATCGCGTATCCAGATAGACCTGGCGAGAAGGGTGGGGGGAACTTCCACTTGGCAAGCTGTTGAAGTGATTAACGATCATACGATCCGCGGAGAGATGAAATGTCCTCCCGAAGGCGGCGGTTGGGGGAATGGCGACGGTAAAGCAGATTATACCGTCTATTTCTATGCCGAGTTCTCGAGACCGTTCCGGTCGCATGGCGTATGGTCGGCCGATATACCGGACGACTGGACGCGCAAACGTGGAGATATAGAGAGCGAACGCTATCAGGAAGTAGTGAGGAATGCCCGGATCATTCCGGACGTGACTTCTTATGTAGGCAAACATCTTGGATTCTATGCAGACTTTGATACGGAAACCGGCGATCAGATTCTGATGAAAAGCGGTATTTCTTTTACCAGTATGAGGAATGCAGAAGAGAACCTGCATTCGGAAATGAATGCGTGGGATTTTGATGCGACACTGGCATCCTGCCGGCAGCTATGGAATGACGCACTTTCCAAAATATTCGTGTCTGGCGGAACGGAAGACGAAAAGCATATCTTTTATACAGCCTTTTATCACACGATGATCGATCCCCGTGTTTGCAGTGATGTAAACGGAGAGTATATGGGAGCGGATAAACAGGTACATGTAACAGACCGTTTTTCTAAACGGACGATCTTTAGCGGTTGGGATGTTTTCCGGAGCCAGATGCCTTTGCAGACGATTATTAATCCGACCCTGATCAATGACCAGATTAATTCGTTGGTTGAGATTGCGGACCAGAGCGGAAATAACTATCTGGAACGTTGGGAGTTGCTGAATGCTTATTCCGGCTGTATGCTGGGAAATCCGGCTATCTCCGTGTTATGTGACGCTTATTCTAAAGGAATCCGTTCGTATGATATAGACAAGGCTTATCAGTATGCTTTGAATACATCCCGGATGTTTGGAAATAATGAGAACGGATATACACCGGGCTCCATTTCCCATACATTAGAATATGCTTACAACGACTGGTGTATGGCCCGTTTGGCCGAATGGCTAGGGAAAGAGGCGGATAAGGATGTTTTTGATCGTAGGGCAGGAACTTATACGACCCTGTACGATCCGGATTACGGATGGTTCCGTCCCCGTAATGAAAAAGGGGAATATTTGCCGTTGCCGGAACAGGGAAGACTGGCCGAAGGATATGGCTGTGTGGAAAGTAATGCCTACCAGCAAGGCTGGTTTGTACCTCATGATGTGGAAGGTATGATTAAACTGATGGGCGGACGGGAAAAGGTGCTGGCCGATCTGACGGATATGTTTGAACAAACACCTGCCAACTATTTATGGAATCAATATTATAATCATGCCAATGAGCCGGTACATCACGTGCCATTCTTGTTCAACCGCCTGGGTGCTCCGGAGCTTACACAGAAATGGACGCGGGATATTTGCCGGAATGCTTATAAAAATTCGGTGCTGGGATTGGTCGGTAATGAAGATGTCGGCCAGATGTCTGCCTGGTATGTGTTGGCGGCTAGTGGATTACATCCTGTTTGTCCGGGCGATCAGCGGTATGAACTGACGAGTCCGGTGTTTGAGAAGGTCGTCTTCAATCTGGACCCGGACTATGCTGAGGGAAAGACTTTCGTGATTGAAGCTCACAATAATAGCCCTGAAAATATATATATCCAGCAGGCAACTCTAAATGGAAAGCCTTACGATAAATGTTATCTGATGCATGCCGATCTGATGAAGGGAGGAACTTTAGTATTGCAGATGGGAGCAAAGCCTTCGGATTGGGGAAAATAGATGATCCATAGTTTCACCATTCGATGGGTATAAAGCGTAGATAAAACAAAAGCGGTAAGACTGTGTCTGCCGCTTTTGTTTTATCTGCATTCTCCAATATAACGATTAATTTTCGTCAGCAAACATCGGGTCCCAGGCCGGAAGACGGGTCGGTGTTTGTTTGAGGACGTCTTTTACTTTGCCGGTGATATATTTCTTATCGACTACCAGACGGAACATATATTCGTTGAACCATTCGTCGGTCATGATCAAATGTCCGTTGTTGGCACCCGGTCCCCAACTGTTTTCAACCATCCATTTTTTCGGTTGGCCGTTGGCGTCCAGGTCCACTGCCATTAAGGTCATGGCATGCGACGAACCGCTGGCGAATGTCTGGATGCGTTGTTTCTTATCCATACCGAAAGTAGTACCCATCAGTGAGCCGTAATCGTAATAGTTCACGTCCAGCAGGCCACGTTCACGATCGAAGAATTTACCCACGTCGCAAGAGAAGTACATCATGGTGCTGTCTTTGATAGAGGCGATAGCCATTTCCTTGATGTCCTCTATCGGCAGGTTAACGTATGTCCAGTTCTTGCCGTCATAGCGGTGGCGGTCGAAGTCGATTTCGTATAACTTATAGTATTCGCGGCTCGGATCGTTCATCAACATGACATAATTGTTTGTCAGGTCTTTGCCGATATATTCATCGAAGAATGACTGGGGCGTGTATTCTTTCGTTTCAACCGGATTGCCTTTGGCGTCTTTGCGTGTCCAGGTAAATTTCGTAGGCGGTTCACCCAGGTTGAGGACCAGCATCCGGTAAATAGTTCCCAGCATTTCGGTTTTATTCTTTTCCAGTGCGGCTACTTTAGCCCCTTTGGCTGACTGGTCGCGTAGTTGCAAGCCAAATTCTTTCAGTTTGAGACTGATCAGGTTTGCCATTCTTCCGGTACTCTCGCTACTATTGGTTTCTACCATTACGTCGGAAGGAACAACGCCGTATTTTCCCAGGATATCGGATATTCCGGTAAACTGTCCTCCGTCGCTGAGCGGGTTTTTAAATAACCATTCCACCATCTTGTCATCCATCGGTTTTTCCCGGGTATCGATGATGCCTTGCAGGAAAAGGTTTGCTTTTTCAAGTTGGTCCCAGAAGAAAGAATAGTTTTGTGAGAACTGGAAATCTCCCATATTATATTTAGCGATTGCCTGTGCACGGAATACGTTCAGTCCGGTAAATAACCAGCAACGTCCGGAAGATTTCTGGTTGGTGATGCCTTTACCGTTTACTTTGTGAGAAAAGTAAGTGTCGAAATTGTTTTTGCTTTCAGCGTTTACAGCCAGTTTGTTGATGTCGTTATTACTGATCGCATTATGAATTGCTTTATCAGTCGGTGTTCCTTTGTAAGATTGTTTGATCTGTTGCAGCATCTCCGCGGAAATACCTCCGTCGGCTTGCTGTCCGTAGGCGGATAACGCGATACCCAAGGCCAGGGTGGTTATCCATAGGTTGTTTCGTTTCATGATATAGTTCGTTTATGTTATGTATTTAATCTGTTGCAAAGATAAGGGATACAAATTGGAATGGCTAAAATATGGTAAAAGAAAAATAAGGGATATTCCGGGACAGGAATATCTTACCTGGTATGAATTATTTTTATCTGTAATTGAATAAAATTTATCTCGTGTTGAATTTTATTCAATATAATTCATATATTTGTCCGGATAAGTTATTAGAAAAGCAATAATATGAAACAGGTAAAATTATTATTCAGCATTATCTTCTCTTTTGTTACCGTTGTTTGTTTCGGGCAATTACAACCGCTGGCTGATGAGGCGGTAACCCTGAATACTCAAAACGGAGCCATTCATGGAAAAATACTTCTTCCCCCAGGAATGAAATCTTCTCCTGTAGTCTTGTTGATTGCCGGATCAGGACCGACCGATATGGATGGTAATTCTGCGATCGGACAGATGACGAATAATTCTTTGAAGTATCTGGCCGAAGATTTGGCAAAGCAGGGTATAGCTTCTTTACGTTTTGATAAACGGGGAATAGCATCCAGTGCACCGGCAGGAAAGAAAGAGTCTGACTTGCGTTTTGAGGATTATGTCAACGATGTGAAAGGGTGGATCGATTATCTGGGAAAGGATTCACGTTTTACCGGTATTACGGTGATCGGCCATAGCGAAGGTTCGTTGATCGGGATGCTGGCATGCCGTAATAATCCGAAAGTAAAAGCATTTGTTTCTTTGGCTGGGGCGGGAAGACCGGCTTATGAGATAATAGAAAAACAACTTTCGTCCCAACCTGAATCTGTCAGGAATATGGTCGCTTCTATCAATGATTCGTTGAAGCAGGGTAAATTAGTCCCGAATGTACCGTTCGGTATGGAGGCATTGTTCAGGCAATCGGTCCAACCCTATATGATATCATGGTATAAATATAATCCTCAACAGATAATTAAGGAGTTGAAAATTCCGGTGTTGATCGTACAAGGGGAAAATGATATACAGGTTCTGGTGGAAGATGCGGAGTTGTTGAAGAAAGCGGCTCCTTCTGCAACACTTCTTTTGATAGAAAAGATGAATCATGTACTGAAAGATTGTGATACGACTGATCCTCAAAAACAGATGGCGGTGTATGCAAATCCTTCTTTACCGGTTAATGCCACTTTGATTTCGTCGTTAAGTTCGTTTATTAAAGAGAAAAAGTGATTATGGGAGAAGTCAGAAAACGCTTGCCGTTGCAGTGTCCTGCCTGTGATTCCCCTCTGAGAGTGGGGAGGTTGTTTTGCGGACAATGCGACACGGAGGTTTGCGGGAACTTTGAACTGCCTCTTTTGGCACGGTTGACTGAGAAAGAACAACAGTTTATCGTTGATTTTATTAAGTCGAGCGGAAGCCTGAAAGACATGGCGAAGAGTATGGGGGTGAGTTATCCTACCGTCAGGAATGTTCTGGATGATCTGATTGATAAATTAAATAAGATAGAGTAGTTATGAAAAAACAGTGGTTGGATTTTCTTGTTAATCCGTTTGAATGGATTGCCGGAGGACAAGCGTTAGGGTGGGGATTATTAGGAATGGTAGTTTCTACAGTTATATGTTATCTCTCCGGCTGGCATTATCACGGGTTGTTACATTTCGGTCCGGCGCCTAATCCGGCCTGGTGGTGTTATGCAGTGGAACATCTGGTTGTCTGGATAGTTCCGGCCGTGTTGTTTTATCTGGGCGGACTGATCTTGTCACGTTCACGGATAAGGGTGATCGATGTATTGGGGACTGTTGCTTTTGCCCAGTTACCTTTTATCTTTATGAATTTATTCAATATGCTGCCTCCGATGCAAAACCTGACGAAGATCGATATGAATGTGCCGCCGATGGAGCTAATGGCTCAACCCGGTTTCCTGGTCGGGATATGGCTGTCGTTGATCGGTATGATATTTTTGGTGTGGGCATTGGTATGGATGTTCAAGGCTTTGAAAGTGTCCTGTAATTTGAAAGGATATCCGTTAGGTATTCTTTATTGTGTGGCTGTGTTTGGCGGGGATATTCTTTGCCGGTATCTGATAGGTTTATGTTATTAATATATTGCAGACACGGATTTTACGGTTCTTGTATAAAGTGTTATCCGTAAAATCCGCGTCTGTATTATAATTAATGTATAGAATACTTATTTCTTAGCCAGAAACTTTTTGCTTAACCATTTTCTTACTGGTTCGTCATATAGTTTCAGGCACAGATAAGCCACAACTATATTTAAGGTAAGAACGCCCAGAACCATTTGCCAGGTTTCTCCGAGAGTGAAAAGCTGCTTGTCGATCAGCCAGGCATAGAACAGGTACATGAACGGATAGTGTATGATATAAAGCGGGAAAGAGATATCCCCTAAAAATTTACAAATCTTCGTAGACTTTATATCCGTAGTAGTTCCCGATGCTCCCAACCAAATAAGGATAGGGAAAACGATGATGATACAAAACGATTCGTAAAGTCCGTTTATGCAAATCGGGTCGGTTCCTTCCAGATAAGGAACTGAGAACAATCCCAGTAATATAATTGAACAAATCCAGAAAGCGCCTCTAATCTTTATGGGTTTGAAGTTACGGGATAAGAGCATACCCATGGAGAAAGGGAAAAGCATTCGTAACAATCCGCCGATAAAGTTCACACCGTCCAGTGTCCAACCCACTCCGATGTTACCGTATCCGGAAACATTGAGGGAAGCGAACGCAGCCAGTGCCACACCCATTAAAAAGACGACTACAGTCAATGCTTTGGTGGATAATCGGCGAATAAACAAGGCATAAAGAATATTACCGATATACTCGAAGAATAATGACCAGCTGGGACCGTTCAACGGAAACATTTCACCATTCCCTCTGACATCGTAACTGGCTCCCGGTATGGCGGGTATGAAAAACAGGGAGCAAAGTAAGGATAACATAACTGTGGAGATAGCCACATGTGTTCCGTCCCATTTTACACTGCCTTGAATAAGGAAAGTGATAAGACCCAGAACCGCTCCCATGATAACCATCGGATGCAGACGGATTAAACGGCGTTTAAAGAAATCTTTCAGGGTTAAACTCTTTGCCCAACGGTCGTCGTAAGCATAGCCGATAACGAAGCCGGATAGGATAAAAAAGAAATCAACGGCCAGATAGCCATGGTTGATACCTCCGATGGTATCGCTGCCTCCGGCAAAAGCGTAGCCTTCGTACACATGATACCATACGACTAAAAGGGCCGCTACCCCTCTTAATCCGTCAAGAAGGTCGTAATGAGGTTTAGTGTCTGTAAATGCAGCGGAAGAAATGTTTTGCATGATAAAATTTATAATTTAGATTATTATTGTAAGCTGTTGTCAATGACGCCCCAAAATTAGAGAACTTCTGTTTCCTAACATTTGTCCTACGTCAAATTTTGCCGGGGAAAGATTATTTCTGAGCTCTGAGACGGCTGAGTGTCGACAGCGTTATTCCCAGATATGAAGCGATATATCCCAGTTGTGCCCGCTGGCAAACCAGAGGAAACTGCTGTTTAAATTCTTCGTACCTCTCTTTGGCCGATAATGTAAGATGTTCCTTATGTGAACGGTGTAATCGTCTGTATTCGTTTTGATGAATGACTCTTCCCCAATTGGCTAATTCAATATTTGTCTCAAACAGCCGGAGTAAGTCGGTCAGTGATATTCTATAGGCAACAACGTCTTCAAGTGTTTCCACAAATTCTTCACTGGGTTTGTTATAGTATAATTCGTCCATGCTGAAAACAATTCCCCCTTCGTCAGAGAAGGAAGTTGTTATTTCTTCCCCGTTTACCAGCCAGAAAGAGCGGGTCATTCCTTTCTCTATGAAATAAGCTGATTTGCAAAACATATCTGCCTTTATCAATTGATATTTTTTAGGGAAATGGCATAAAGTCACATTTTCTTTCAATATTCGTATCGTATCATCTGAAATGGGGTACGAAGAGTTTATCTTTTCTATAACATTCATCATAAGGCAAATCCTAAATTGCTTTCCTTCATATGCAAAAGTAAGAGGAAAACACCGAAAACGTGAATAAAATCGGAAGAATAATGCAAAACTACAGAAGTAATCTGCGGAGTGCCGGAATATCTTCTGCTATATAATCCGCTCCGGCTTCCGATAGTTCTTCGTAATCTCCGAATCCGTATAAAACGCCGATAGAATCTATTCCTGTGTTTTTGGCACCGATGATATCGTGTTTCCTGTCGCCGATCATGACGACTGAATCTCGGTCTGTTATGTCGTTTGCCTCTAATATATAGTTGATTACATCCGTTTTGGTATGAAGCGAACCATCCAGGCCACTTCCTGCGACGAAAGAGAAATAACTGCTTAATTCAAAATAATCCAGAATGCGTCTGGCGAATATTTCCGGTTTGGATGTGGCCAGTATGACGGTTTTGCCGTTTTGTCGGGCTTGTGCCAGCAATTCTTTAATCCCCGGATATAACTCATTTTCCAGAATACCCTTGACTGCGTATCTTTCTCTGTATTTGGCAACGGCGATAGTTGCCTGTTCATCGGTGAAATTGTAAAAGTCTTTGAATGAATCCATCAAAGGAGGACCGATGAACGGTGATAATTCGCGTAAATCGTTTACCTGAATGCCAAAATGGTTCAGTGCATATTCAACGCAGCGGGTAATCCCGCTTTCCGAATCGGTAATTGTACCGTCGAGATCAAAAAGGAGGTATTTGTATTGTTTCATTTGTTATCAGAATTGAATGTTACTTTTCTCTTGATAGAAAAGTAACCAAAAGATCAAGGCTACATCTGCCTCGCTACTGCGCATCCTCCGTTCGCTGTCGTCTGTGAACTCGCTACGCTCAAACAGCACAGCCTCCGGGCGCTCACTCCGGATGCTTCGCTTTACGCTCACCAGATGAGGCCTTTCATAGAACGCAAAGCGTTCTCCTGGGATTGCCGATACCGGCTGTTGAAAGAGAAAGCACCTGTTATATTTAGATGTCGGTATCGGCAATCCAAAGAGGAAGCTGTGCTTCTTGGGAAAGGCCTAAGCGGGTGAACGTCCGCGAAGGGGAAAGACGAAGCGTTCGGAGCGTCTGCTGTTTGAGCGTAGCGAGTTCAGAGGCGACAGCGTAGTCTTTCACCGTAGCAGTGAAGCCGGTTAAGCCTTGATCTTTTGTCTACTTTTCCATCAAGGGAAAAGTAGGTTCAATTATTTCTTGGAAGCCCAAACCAATCCGTCCTGTCGGATATGCCATACATTACCGTCTGTTCCGGGCAATGTGATTTCATACATGGAAGGCGTATTGAACAGTTTGATCTGTTTGGCCTGTTCTGCCGGACATAATTCTTCGGGTTTGAGAGCGGTTACAGATGGTGCATACTCGCCGAAGGTAGCAGCATATTCGTTCTGACGGTAATACAAGTTGCGCAGAAGCCATTTAACTTCATCATTCGGGTCTGTTACGAATGGTGTTTCGCCGGTTCCGGCCACTTTATCGGATATCTGTACGAATCCCCAGTATTCCGGCATATGAATATTGATAACCCCTGTCGGAGCCCATACCCAGTTGTATTCACGAATCTTATCTTCGCCTTTGATAGGGACTTTTACGTATTTTCCGTCCTGTATATCCGTTGTCCATTCCACACGTGAGAAGTTCGTACGGATATGTTCGCCGGGTACAGGCTTGTTTTTCCCTCTTGCTACCTGATAGATGGAAGACCAGGGAATGAAAACTTCCACGCTCCATGATTTGTCGGTATCTTTCGGGTTGTTCAAAGTCCCGTCTACATGAACGGCCGATTTCATACCGGCAAATTCCCAGTTGTTCAGGACTTGCGGATTATCCCGGTAAGGTTTGCTCAGATACAGATCCCATTCCGTACCCAGTGAGTTTACTTCATATTCCAGATAGTTATGCGTGTCGTTTGTCGGATTGAGGAATATTTCAAAATCGTTATCCTGATAGATTACGGCATCGTGTTCCGTGATGGTGCCCCATACATGCGGTTCTTCCATCAGAACGGCGAAGTACATACCGTTATCATCATAAGTCATTTTTGCCCGTGTTTGCAGAAGTGGTTTAGGACGTTTGTCACCTTCGATATCGACAAAGTCGGTAGTCCAGGGAATCGCATCCCATTCTTCGGGAGATAGCTTGCCGTCTATCTTGATCGGAGCCGGAGCTTTGTAACATACATACGTCGGAGGATTGTAAGCAGCCTGCGGCGTGTAAGTGATCTCTTTACCTTTCTCCTGTGGCGCTTCTGCACAAGAAAGGAGTAACAATGCTGCGATTGGCGCAGTTAAAACTGTTTTCTTCATTTGTTGTTTAATTTAGTATGTTTATTCTGATTTATTCTGATTTTTAGTTGATTCCTGTATCATTTCCACCGCGGCTCCCAGCCACGTATCGATATCATCCGGATAATGTTGGGCGGAACGTGTATCACTGCGTTTATGCCCCAGGCGTACGACGACGGCATTCAGTTCCGGGATGGCGAAAACATATTGGCCGAGAATTCCCCGCATGTAAGGAATTTCCATGCCTTTATAGGTAAGATGCCAGAACTGGAAACCGTAACAGTGGTTTGTCTCATTATACTCTTTGAAGGTCAGGCTGGTGTCGGGTGTTGTCGCTTCCGTTATATAGGATTCGGAAACCAGTTGCCTGCCGTTCCAGCTGCCTTTGTTTAAGATCAGTTGTCCGAAACGGGCGAAGTCGCGGGCATTACTGTTGAAACAGCAATATGCTTTTTCGATACCCTCTTTTTTATCCAGACTCCAGAGCGCATCTTCTTCCGCATTTATTGGAGTCCATAATTTTCTAGAAACGTACGAACTGATGTTCTCTCCGGTCGCTTTTTCTACAATGAGGGAAAGTAGTTGTGTCACCCCGCTCTGGTAGATAAAGTTAACGCCCGGCTCTTCCGTTTCTTTCATGCCTAAAGCGATCTTTTCCAGGTCATCCCCGTAATACAATTTCGTGGTAGGCGAGAAAGGGGAGGAGTAGGCTTCGTCGAAATCTACACCGGCACTCATTGTCAGCAGATGACGGAGGGTCAGTACTTTTCCATTGTATCCCTGAAATTCCGGATAGAAATCGTTGACCGGTTGATCTACGTTTTTGATGAATCCGTCGTCAATAGCACATCCTATAGCCAGTGAAACAATGCTTTTGGCCATGGAAAACGAGTTGCTGTGCGATTTAGGGGAATAATCTTCCCAGTATTGTTCGAAAAGTAAAGAACTGTCTTTGATAATGACAAAAGCGACCGTTCCCAGTTCATCAAATACCGGCAGGTATTTTTCGGGGATGGAGAGTTTGTTGTAGTCCTCAGACTGTATCCATGCTTGTGGTGCTCCTGCTTCTATGGTCCGGTTTTCAAAGATCGGATACTGGTCGATCTTCGGGAGCAGATGAATCAGCGCACGACGCAGATAATAATTGGAGGGCAATACCAGATAGCCTCCGATACAACATAGAGCCAGCAGTATTGCCCAACCTGTTTTTTTCATTTATTCCGAATCTTCTTTATACCAGCTTGAATACATGTGGTAGTTTTTAGCAATTTTCTGATTAATCTCTTTCGCCTGTTCCGGGTCTACTTTCTTTACAAACTTAGCCGGTACGCCGGCATAGATACTGCCCGGTTCGACAATCGTCTTGCTCAGTACGACTGAACCGGCAGCTACGATCGCTCCTTCACCGATCACGGCATGATCGAGGACAACCGATCCCATTCCGATCAGGGCGCCGTTGCATATCTTGGCTCCGTGTATGGTAACGTTGTGTCCCACCGAAACGTCATCGCCAATCTCTATGGTTGACTTTTCATATAATGTATGCAGTACGGAACCATCCTGTATGTTGACACCGTTTCCGATGCGGATCGAGTTTACGTCACCGCGGAGGACAGTCCCGAACCAGATGCTGCAACCGTCTCCTATTTCGACATCGCCGATAATTGCGGCGTTGTCTGCTAAAAATGTGTCTTTACCGATCTTTGGGGTAAAGCCTCTTACTGATTTTATTATTGCCATAATTTTATAGTAGACAAGTGTTTTAGATTTCTGCTGTTTTCTCTTTCAACCAGGCCTTTTCATCTTCATTCAGATGAGGGCTTAACAAGTCGTATACCATTTGGTGGTATTTGTTGATCCATGCACGCTCCCTGACAGACAACATCGGGACAACGATCAGTTTGGTGTCGATGTAGCATAAAGTCAGTGTGTCGAATCCGTAAAATTTACCATATTCCGTTTCACTGTCTTCGCGGACCAGAACCATATTTTCTGTCCGGATGCCGTATTCGCCTGTCCGGTACATGGCTGGTTCATCACTGATTACCATGCCGGGTTTCAGTGGGACAGGGTTTGCTTCCATACGGATACTCTGCGGGCCTTCGTGTACATTCAGGCAATGACCGATTCCGTGTCCCGTTCCGTGCAGGTAATTAATGCCGGCATCCCACAATGCTTTGCGGGCCAGGATATCCAGTTGAACACCTTTTGCTCCGGCCGGGAATTTGCATTTGGCAATCCCGATCGTGCCTTTCAGTACACGGGTAAAATCTTTTTTCATCTGTTCGGTCGGTTCACCTAGGGCTATCGTACGGGTGATGTCGGTCGTTCCGTCCAGATACTGGGCACCGGAGTCCATCAGAAGCATACTGTCTGCTTTAATCTCCACATCGGTCTCGGGCGTGGCGGCATAATGCACGATGGCTCCGTGGGCGGCGTATCCGCAGATGGTCTCAAAACTATCCATGATGTATTGCGGTTGTTCTGCACGTAGAGTCGTCAGCATGGCTGATGCGCTGAGTTCTGTTACTTTTTCTCCTGCTGCTAATTTCTTTTCCAGCCAGATGTAGAAACGGGTTAGGGCAATACCGTCTTTTATCACAGCGTTGCGGAATCCTTTTATTTCTGTTTCGTTCTTGATACTTTTCAGGTGGTTGGCGGGTGTGATGCCTTCGATGATCGTGCAGCCTTTGGGAAGGGCGTTGTACAATGATATATTTGTTTTTGCCGGGTCGATGAATACGCGGCTGTTTTCCGGAAGCCGGGACAGGTATTTCTGTATCATCGTGTAGTCGGCCAGTATAACCCCCTCTTTTTTCAGGTTTTCAGCAGACTCTGCCGTTATCTTTTTAGGGTCGATAAAAAGCACACTTTCGTCTTCCGAGACAAACGCATAACTGATTACCACCGGATTGTAAGCGACGTCTGTTCCGCGTATATTAAATGTCCAGGCCACTTCGTCGAGAGCAGCGAGGATCAGGCTGTCGGCTCCTTCTTTGCGAAGCATGTTATTTAATTCATCCAGCTTTTCGCGGACGGATTTTCCACTTAGCTCGACAGGCATTTCAAACAGCGGATTACCGGGGATGGCAGGCCGGTCTTTCCAGACCAGGTCGATCAGGTCGTAGGATGTTTCCAGTTTGATCTCTTTTCGGCGCAGGGCCTTTTCAAGTATTGCCGTTTCAGCTACGCTGTATGTCTGTCCGTCTGTTCCGACGGTTTGTCCGCTTTCCAATTCATGAAGCAGGAACTCCTGGATTGTCGGAGTTTCCGGCAAAGCCATTTTATATAGTTCGATGCCTGAACCTTCCAGTTGAATACCGGCTTGAAGGAAATACCGTGAGTCTGTCCATAACCCAGCTTTATCGGCTGTTACGACCACTATTCCGGCAGAACCGTCAAAACCGGATATCCATTCGCGTGATTTCCAACGGTCGGCAGGGTATTCGCTCAGATGCGGATCTGAACTGGGAATGATATAAGCGTCTATATTTTTTTCTTTCATTACCTCTCTGAGTGAGGCAATACGTTCCGGAATGTTTGTTTTCATCGCATTATTGTTTAGTCAACGTTACTATTCGCAAAGTTAAGAAAATATCGGGAAAACCATTTTCTTCACCTGGAAAATACCGGAACATTGTGATCCTCTTTAAATATCATCATCATGTTTGTCTGAATTTTTGCCAATGGAATTGCCTGTTGATAATTATAAGCAGGTCTGTCGACAATTGTGGGCTAGCCTGTCGATAATTATGCGCAGGCCTGCTGACAATTATCGGCAGGCAGAATGGTAACGGTGTCCTGTCCTGAAATAAGTTGACAAAATACCAAAGTAAACTTATGTCAGAATCGAAACATGTAGGTTGTATCCGTTACAGCCATGAATTAAAATTAGAGATAACTAAACGTTACTTGTCC
>NZ_JAMOKT010000034.1:0-77857 GCF_023656795.1 Parabacteroides caeci | reverse complement strand
TTAAAAAATTAATAATAAAGCATAGGTAGACATCCTAAAATATGTTACCCAAAAAACACACAACTAACTGTTCGCAAGTTAAATACAATTATTATACAACATAAATTGAAAGCTAACATATGGTGTCAAATTCATAATCCATTAGAACCGTATCGCTTATGACTATAGAAGAGATAAGAGACATTCCAATCGCCGTTTTTCTGGCACGGATGGGATATGAACCGGCAAGAAGACGGGGGGATGAATATTGGTATCTGGCCCCGTACCGGGAGGAGCGCACCGCCTCGTTCCAGTTGAATGTCCGTAAGGATATATGGCATGACTTCGGTACCGGACAGGGAGGCGACATATTCACCCTTGCGGGGGAGTTTATCGGCAGCGGGGATTTCAAGGCGCAGGCCAGGTTCATCACAGGGATATGGGGCGGTCTTGCTCCCGAACACAAGACCGTTTCCCGTTCCGGGGAAAATGACAGGGAGGATTCCCATAGGCAGGAAAGTTTCACGAAGGTACAGTCCGGACCGCTGCACAACAGCGTCCTGCTCCGTTATCTGGCGGAACGTGGCATTAGCGGTGATGTGGCTATGCCGAACTGCAAGGAGATCAGGTACACCTTGCACGGGAAGCGGTATTTCGCCATCGGTTTCAGGAATGTCAGCGGTGGGTACGAGGTGCGCAACCGCTTTTTTAAGGCCAGTCTCTCTCCGAAAGACATTTCGCTGATGGACAACGGTTCGGATACTTGCAATCTCTTCGAGGGGTTTATCGACTGCCTCTCGTGGATGCAACTCGAATTGGGATGTGGCGACGACTATCTCGTACTGAACTCGGTGGCATTGCTGGAACGCTCGTTCCCCGTTCTTGACAGATATGAGAGAGTCAACTGTTACCTGGACCGGGACGAAGCCGGACGGCGCACGCTGGAGGCGCTCCGCAAACGCTATGCGGATAAAATAGTGGACTGTTCCTCTTTGTACAAAGGATACAAGGATCTGAACGAATACCTGCAGAACAAGTTTCTGTAAAAATAGAATTAAGTATAACGTATTAAAATCTGATTGAATATGAATGCATTGAATAAAAAAAGAGAATTGGCCGGAATGATGGCAATCCTGTTCCTGGGTCTGGCGGCTTGTCTGTTGTCCGCCTGCAATGATGAAATGGATGTACAGCAGTCCTATCCGTTCAAGGTGGAGACCCTGCCTGTCCCCACACGTATTGTGAAAGGTGAGACGGTGGAAATACGGTGTGAACTCAAACGTGAAGGACGGTTTTCCGATGCCCGCTACACCATCCGATATTTCCAGCCGGACGGCAAGGGTACACTCCGTATGGATGACGGGATGGTGTTGCTGCCCAATGACCGCTATCCCCTTGACAGGGAGGTGTTCAGGCTATACTACACTTCTGAAAGCGAGAACCAGCAGACGATAGACATCTATTTCGAGGACAACAGCGAACCGGCACAGATTTGCCAATTGACTTTTGATTTCAACAACGAGGCGGAGGACGAGGATTCCGTCGTGACTGCGGATAGCAAGGAATTGCCGGTCACAATTGTCGGACACTAAGCCGGTCCTGCCTATGATGAAGTTAAAAGCAATATGGTTTGCGGTGCTTTCCATCACGGTCTTTTTTCCGGGTATGCCGTCGAGGGCGGAGAATCCGATAAAGGCAAGTCCGGACAGGTTCAGTATTGCGGTCGAGTGTGTCAAGCGATTCGAGGGTTGGCATGGAGAGAAAAAGCATTGGCCTTATGTCGGGTGGGGGCACAAAGTTCTTCCCGGGGAGAGGTTTACCAACAGTATTACAAAAGCACAAGGTGATTCCATTCTGAGAGCAGACCTCCGTAAGTTGTGCCGTATGTTCAGTTATCTGGGACGTGATTCTTTGATCGTTAGTGTTCTTGCGTATAATGTGGGCTGTTCCCGTATCAAAGGGTATGGAAAAATACCCAAGAGCCGGCTGTTGAAAAAACTGGAGTCGGGTGACCGCGATATCTATAAGGAATATGTCTCCTTCAGATGCTACAAGGGGAAAGTGGTTCCGAGCATCGAACGGAGAAGGAAAGTGGAATATATGCTGCTTTTTGAGAAGTAAATGAAAAAGGGAGAATCTTTCAGTTGTTTTCGACTGTCAGGTTCTCCCTTATGCGTATTGTCGGAATCAGGCCATTTGTGCGGCTTGTATGTCAGCTTACCGGAACGGCATCCTGTACTTCAGCTGCTTCCGGCAGATGGGAAAGCAGTAGTTCCGCCATTGCTCCGTTTTGTGGAATCAGTGCCGGGAAGTCCGTTTTTCCGGGCTTGTATATCTCTGTGGCTATATTGTATAGCTCCCAAGCGGTAATCTGCCCTTTGGTCATAGCCAGTTTAAGCACCTCTTCCGTGAATATAGAAATTTGCCCTTGGTTCAGAGGATAGGTTTCCACGGAGGATGACAGATTCCTGTCCGAACTGTCGTGGGAGACGCGCAACGCGGTCAACAGACCTATATACATATAGATTTCCTCCATAGATATAACCCGGCGTTTCAGCCGTTGTATGCGTTCGATGTCCTCGTTCATGTTCACCTCGAAATTGGCAAGCCAGCCGTCCACGGTTTCGAACACCTCTTCCGTCGAGACTTTCTTCTTGCCGTAATTGCAGACACTTCGCTCGGGTGAAAGGATACACTGGTTATGACAGATTAGCACGCAGGGACCTATGGCTGCCTGTATGCCGTCCTGGTGGTAGGCGACGACCAATGTTGTGGTCAGTTCGTCCGTCTCCCAGTCCTTGATCCGGATGGTGGCGAAGATACGGCGCAGGATGTGCGCTTCCACGGCTTTTTCGCCATGTGTCTGTTCCACCTGCGGAAGGATGCTTACTCCCGGCTGCGTCTTGTTCCTGTTCTGGGCCGCGAAGATTTCCTCCACCTCATAGTCGAGATTGTATTTCTCGCAGATGTCCATCATGCGCCGGATGACCTGGTAATGGTAGATACCTTGCACCGGGTTGTTGTAGATGTCGTTTTCCTTGTAGGTACGCTGAAGCGTCTCGAAGTTCATCACTTCAATTCCGTTTTTCTGGAAGTCAAACTGCTGTTGTCTTTCCATTACTGCCAATGTCGTTTCCATAATCTTGAATTTTATGAAGTTAATACTGTCGTTTGTCTTTTATCAGGTGTGTATCTGCCATCCGTGGAACGGTTGTAGTGTTACGGCAAAAGAGCGGTCCGGTATTCCGTGATAGAGCAGACCGCCCACGATGCCTGTCCTTCCGTCGGGATAACATTGTGTAAAGCCGAACGAGTACGGGGCATGGTCATAGTAGAGTGAGATTTCGCAGGGATGGTCGGGATTTTCTTCCCAGCTCTTCAACCGCTCCAGGCATTTTTGGAGCGAGGTGTCACCGATGGATTCGGCATAACGCTTTACATTCTCGAAATGTTCTTCATTCAGGATTTTCATGACTTTTGAATTTTATCTGTTAAACACGTCCGGCTCCGGGAGCCGGTATTTTTATTTCTCGCCTGCCAGACTGTCCCGTGATCGTACCCGCAAGGTTTGGCGAAAGAAAATACCGCAGCCGTCAGGCGAGGATGATTTTCTTTCAGCCAACCCCGCAAGGGGCCTGACCTTGACAGGGTACACCGGACACGGGACTACCTTTGCAGGGTGGGAAATAAAATACACGGTAGTGTGCTTTGCATGGTCTGTGGCGATTCTCTTCCTGATTTGTTCGCCATTGCCGGACAAAAGATGTATTTTTGCAATTCTAATTTCAGTTTTATGGAAAACTATATAAAGAAAGCGGCGGATGCTTTCCTTGTGGAGCGTCCGTACGGTATGCGTGTGGATTACAGGAAGAAAGGATTCGTGCTGTTTAACCGTAACCTCAATGTGTTGGGAAATGCGGAACAGACCCGTCTGGAAGAACTGCCTCTGGAGCGGTTCAATGTGGAGGAGATTCCGTTGGAGGGTGAAGTCGTGGAGGAACACTCAGGATTTACCGATGTATTCTTCTATACCGATCTGACCAATCCCTATGCCGGATATGTACTGAATTTGCAAAAGCTTAAAGCCTATAACCGGTTGATGTTTCCGCTGGCAATGGCGCTGAACCGTGAATTGTGAGGCCGGAAGCCGGTAGCGGTAACATCTGCATGGAGCAGACCGTTACCGCCCCGGATTTAATTATTTGCCCTCTTTTTCTGTAATGAACGCCAGATAGGCGGACACGGCCTTATGGCATCCGGTAAAGTCCGGAGTCCGGCAGCCCTTGATTTTCCGGAAACTGACGGTGCCGTTCCTGTCAATGCCCCTCACATGCCTGTTGAATGTCCCTTTGGTTCTGATATGGATGTCAAAACCGTCCCTTCCGGTGATTTCAACGAACATTTCTCCCGTGATCCGTTCCCCGTCCAGGAATTTCTCTTTCTGTTCATTGAGTAGCCGCTGATGTTGCTCTTCCTGCACTCTGCGCTCTTCCGCCTCTTTCTCCTTCTGCTCCCTGCGTTTCTGCTCCTGTATTCTTTTATATTCCTCACGGGCTTGCACCAGGGAAGTGGTGTCAAGTCCGAGAGCCTCGAACACGCGAACGGAGATCAAATTGACGAAGGCTCCTCTTTCCGCACTTTGAAGCGTATCCGCAATCCAGTTCCTGCAATAGGTGGCGGCTTCCTCTCTGCAATCTTCTCCCTTGAGAAACCGGCGTGAATACTGCCCGCTGGAAAAATAAACGTTTTCAATCCGGCAGACCACATGGAAACAGTCATCGTCTTCATTCCCGTCTTCGTTCTTTCTTGACAGGGAGAGATATACATTCTTCGCATACGGCTCCAGTTCCATATAAGAAGCCACGACGGTATTCCCGTCAGACTTGTACTTGAACACTTTTGCTTTCATTGTTACATTTTTTTTGATTGTCCGTTCATATAATCCGTAATTCTCATTTCCAGTTCATCGTATATCCGGTTGAACAGTTCCTGGTACTCTTCCAGAAAAGCCCCGTCCGTATCGCACATGTCTTCGAGTGTCTTTCCATTTGCACGGCACAGCTCCGTATCGGCCAGCTCACAGACAATCTCGCTGAGCATCGAGCGGTCCTTGTCTTCGGGAAGCAGCCCTCCTTTTTTCAGAAGGCAGTAGTTACGGATATTGATTCGCAAATACAGGTCCGCCTCTTTCCACCGTCCATCGGGAAAAAGAGAGAATGCCTGTTTCAGTCCGTCGGGCTGTCCGCCCCACCATTCGTTCAAATTGTTCGGTTCCATATTGATAAGTTTAATTGATTACTGTCTGTTTGGTTTGCCATTGCCGATGGGCGGTGATGTATTCCTGTCGTTCCTTCTCCAGTAACGCTTCTGCTTCGGGAGTGTAGCCGATAAAACGAATGTAACCGCCGTTATAGCCTGTAAGCTTGCACCGAATACCGGCTTTCTCCAATTTGTCGATCCGTTTCTGAGCCAGTTTCGCGCTTGAATAATCCTTCGGCCAGAAATAATGCTCTCCGTGTGAGCCGTAATGGTCTTCTCCGAATATCATTTCGCCGGAATGCCTCCTGTGCTCGATAAAATCAAAGCGGGCTGTGCCCAACGCCTGCCTGATGGCCTTGTGTGCCGGACCTTCGGGATGCTTGAACACTTCCGGCTTGTCCTTCCCCTTACAGTCAAGTTTCGGCAGTTCCACCTTGTAAGGCTTCCGGTAACTCCCTATAGCCAATGTCAGGTAGAAATTGGTATGGAAATAATCCGTCATCGCATCGCTGTCATCGAAGTTGTATGACATGACAAAGTCACAGACATTCAGCATCACCTCCTTGGCACGGTCTGTAAGATCGGGGTTTCGCTCTATGTTGTAGTGGTTGATATGATCCTGTACTTTGCCGGATTCCCTGGTGAACGCCTCAAAGTCCGCGCTCATCAGTTTGATGTAAATGGAATTGTAGTTCTCCCGTCTGACGGAGAACTTATATCTCGGATAGATTTCCTTTAGCCAAGTTCTCACAAGTTCTACGATTTCAGGGGCATGTTGCCCTTTGTAGTTGCGACCTTTCCAACGGTATTCATTATACACGTACTCGGTATATTCCTTTGCCGTGGCACCCGAATAGTCATGTTCATACCCGGTTGATGCGGCAGAGACATCCGGTTTGTCTTTCCAGACTTCAAAAAGCCTTTCAAACTCGGTGTTCACCTGTTGCATGATGGCAGTGTCGCCACCCTTGTCCGGGTGGTGCTGCAATGCCAGACGGCGGTATTCCTTCTTCAGGTCCGCCAATGAATGTATGTTATGAAAATAAGCCATAGCTATAGGTATTTATGCCCCTGCGAGGCGGTTGATAAAATATTCCTGGTTGTCAAGGTCAAGTCCGAGGTTGCTGCACGCCATTTCGATGTCATCTTCCCTCAGGTCGTCCGCCTCCTGCAACTCGCGCAGGTACCGGATTTCAGAATCCAAGTATTCCTGCGCTTCCATATGGCTGCAACTGCATGAGTTGCTAATCTGTTCAATGATGTTAATCTGCATATTATTCGTTTTTTTTTTTTTACCTGTTGTAAATTTCCCGTTTATGTTCGTAGTCCCGGCTGTTCCACCATTGGTCTGCCGCATCAATGAATGTCTGCGTGTTTTCGGAAGGCGGAGAGTCACAGACTTTCAACCCTGTGATTTGTTCCTTTGTTTCAAAACCGCACGACTCCCACCAGCCCTGCATCTTTTGTGTGAACTCCGCCTTAGTACAGAAAAAGACCTGAACGCCACATTCTTCGCACCATTTCCCATCGCACCACAGCCCGTTATTGTCATCATGCACATAGCTGATACGTTCATCCGTATTGGCGTTTATCCATGCTTGGATTTCCAACTGCCGTGAACCGCATTCTTTACAGACAAGGATGTCGGAATCGTCCGGCTCTTTTCTGAAAGCCCTGCCGTCATAGAGTGTAACGGCACGTTCCACGAGCAATTTCTGGTTGTTTTCCGATAACTCGGCAAAGAACCGTTCCGCCGCGCCGAATATGGACTTGTCCGCCAATGCGGACCATTTATCCCAGAAGTGCCGGTACATATCTCCAAATACGGCCTTGCATTCTTCCTTGCTCCAGGCGTTCCACATATAGTAGAAGAAGCTGGAGACTGCGTTTTCCGCTTGATATTTCATTGTTCTTCAGTTTGTGGTTCTACTTTTTTGCTCTCTTCCAGTTGCTGCCATACAGCCTCATACATTCCGGAAAGCCAGTCGATGTTACTGGCTCCGAGTTCGAACGGGCTGTAACATTCCACTTCATCACCGCTTTCTTTCTCTTCGGCAAGGACGGTCAGGCTGCTGTCCGTTACCCGGAGTCCTGTCACCCTGCATTCGTAGGGGTCTCCGTTCTTGCCAAACCATATCACCCAGACCGGGTCATAATCCTCTTCCGGAAACCGTATCGCGTTCATGGCATGGTCATGGAGCAACTGCCGTATCGCTTCGATGATGTCTTTTCGCAGTTCTTCGATCCTGTCTCCGAACACCGACATGGGGGATTTCCCGCCTCGCTGCCTTACGGAGAGAACCTGCAAGTCCGGATGACAACCGAACTTCCAGTCCGTCACTTCATCGTCATCCCGCGTTGTGTGGATGTTGCCGCCCAATACCAGACCGCAGTCTTCCGCCACCATGCTTTCCGCTTCTTCACGGTCTTCCGCCACCACTGTGTAAGTACCCTCGAAGATGTACCTTACTTTTACATCGTATTTTTCCATAATCTTCTATGATTTGATTGTTGATTAGTTGATTTTATCAGGATACAATGCGAACCGCATCTCCGAAAAAGGAGTCGTCCACCCCATATACATGCCGGACCGAACAGTCATATTTGGAACGTTCGTCATCCAGCCGGAAGCGGAAACCATGATAGTCCTTGACTTCCAATTTCAGCTTTACGTCCCGTTTCAGTTCCATTTCAAGCAGGCTTCCACCACCATACGTCGAACTGAAAAGTCCGCAACAGTTGCCTTTGGGGATAATGACCTCTTTCAATGAAAAGTCGGCTTCATACAGCTCTTTCAGGCTTACCCTGCCGATGTAAGTCAGCAGGTTCGCCCCGCAGCAGGAATTGATAAGTTCCTCGTAGAATTGTTCGTAGGAAACCTGCTCCTTGCCGTTCCGGTTCTTACGGTTCGGGAAACGCCCGTAAGCCCTGTAGCCGTGCTCTGTCAAGATTTTCTTTACTCTCGCCGGATTGAGGTTCAGGCTGTCCACCATGTCCCCGAAGTAGGATTCCTCGTACCTGTAACCGCCTTGCGATTCAAACCAGTTGGAGTTGATGCAGTCATAGTTGGAAAGCATCTCCACACGGATAGGAATGTCGTCCGTGTGCCTTACCAATTCCTTCACCACGTCCGAATCGTTGCGGCTGTAAATCTCGTCACGGATTTCATCTTCGTATTCATCGAAGAAGTCATCGACCGCTTCCCCGTCAAAGTCATGGAATACGGCACATTCCTCTTTCAGTTTCGCAATAATCTCACGGACAGCTTCCCATTCGGCATCGCTGTACCACTCGTCTGCCTTTTCCCACAAATGTTCGCGGCTCTTGCTGTCAAGGCATTTTTGAATCAGTCCGCAATGATTGTCAAGATTGTCATTGTAGTCCGTCCATATTAGTGTATAGGCCGGTTCCATCAGGGATTTGATGAAATCCAATGTCAATGTTTTCTGTTCATCCATTTCTGTTACCTGTGTACGGCAGGATTCCTTTTCCCGTACATACCGTTATAAATGACGGAAGCGGCCTTCAAGCCGCCTCCGTGTTGTTTCCTAACCATACAGTTCCTTCACGATCTTGTCATATATTTCCTTTGCCATTTCCGTATTCCGGTTGAAGTGGAAATAAGCCGTGTATCTGTATCCTGTTCTTGGCACTCCTCCGCACTGCTGTATTGCCCTGTCTATCTCCCAGTCGATATCACCTATGCCAAGAGATATGCTTGTGCCATGCAGCATACACCGTGCGAGTTTCAATGCGGAATCTGTCTTGTCTTCCTTGCGCAACCGGTCGAAAGCCATCAGCGCGATTTGTCTGTTTGAAATCTTTATCTCTTCCATATATTTTGCATCTGTTTGGGTCAGACAATCCCGGTAAGTTGCCTGAATCGCGCAACTATTTCATTGCATTTGCTTTGGGCAAGTTCCTCATATTTTTTGCAAATGGCACAGTATGCCTTCCAAGGTTGGCCTCTAAGCTCGTGCTCGTATGAGGACCTGACCAATTCCGGATATTCTTCAAAAAGTGTCTTGAATGCTTTACGCCATTTGCGCCCTTGCCACAATCCGTTTGCTATCAATGTTATGAATTCAAACATCTGTTCGTCTGTTTTCACATCCAATGCATAAAAATGGTCTGTTGTCGGCCACACGTTGTTGGAATGCTGCCAAGTTTCTATCTGCTTGGTTTTGGCATTGTATGCCATTCTTGTAATTACCTGGTGACTCATATTGATATGTTTTTAGTTCATTACCGTATTGTCTCTTTTCCTGTCACGGCTTGCCAGCATCCCGAAATGGATGCTGAATATGCGCCGGCTGAAGCAGAGCGGCGAGTTGTATTCCACCCGTTGCCACAGGGTAAAGTGGTTGTCGGAGAATGACCATCTGAAATATCCTGACAACGAGCCGAATAGCGGATTGGCATTCCTGTTTATCAGGAACCTGTTCACATCCACGATGTGCCCTGCCGTCAGGAGAATGTTCAGTATCTCCACAAACGCCATTTGCGAATAGGGGTCAACCGGCATTACCGGTCCTTTGAAGTTGATTTCCATCTTGTATATGTTTATACGCTTTAATCGTAATTGTCATCGAATACCTCGAAGCGGGGAATACCCGTGTCGAAATAGTTGCTTGATATGCCCGGATAGTACAGCAGGCTGTCATCCCCGCTGTCCGGGCAAGGCTCATCGTCGATATAGGCCGCATTTCCATAAAGTTCGATATAGTGCGCCACCAGCAGGTGCGGGTCTTCCGTACTGATGTCATGCCCGTAACGGTCACACCAGTCGAAGAAGCAATCCTTGTCGGGTTCCTCCAGCTGTTCCATCGCCTCCCTTATCTCGAAGAAGTTGGAACACAGCCATTCCCGGTTGATGAGCAGGTCCGGGATTTCCTCCCATCTCGTGTACCTGTATTCCGGAGTTTCCTCTTCGGGAAACAGTTCGGAGCAGGTGCACAGGAATTCCCCCATGTCGCCGAAGTCGGACATTTGCAGCAGGTTGTCTTTTTCCTGCCCCATGTCTATGAGATGCTGCGTGGTCACTGCCACTTCTGCCTGATTCAAGTCCATGATATTCTTCATTATAGTTTATGATTCGGAACCGGGGATTTCATTCCACAGGCTCCAAAAGGTCCGCACCCCGGCAGTGCAGGGTTTTTCGGGATAATACCGGAGCCTCCGGCGAGGATGATTTTCCCGAAAACCGCTTGCGGCATGACCTTGCCCTGCCGGTAAGGGGGCGGGCTACCTTTGCCTGTGGAATGGAATCTGCGGTTTCTCATTTGTTTTTCCATTTTTCAGTTCATGATGCGCTGGCTTCCCCAGCTGATGTGTATCTTGCCTTCGCTGTCCCGTTCCCTGACCAGCAGGCTCTCGATGACGGACATGGTGACGTCGAACTCCTCGAAGATTTCCGACTGTTCCTTTACTTCGCCCGTCTTGATGAACTCGTTCAGCCGCTCTTTGGTAAGCACCAGCGCCATCAGGTTCTGCTCCACGGAGTCCTTGTAGGTGACATAATGCACGTCCTTCAGCTCTTTGGAGTCGAGACGGATGAAACGGAAGTAGAACTGCTCCATCTTCGGGATGTTCCATTGCAGGGATTCAAGTATCACGTCGTTGCAGGTGGGTATGTTCACCGAACTGCTCAGGCTCTGCTGCGTGCATACCAGTATGCCGTTGATGGTGGAATCGAACTCCGTCACGATGCTTTGCCGTTTCTTGAACGCCACGTCGCCCTTGACCACAAATACGGGACGGTCAGGAAAACATTCGCGAAGACGGCTCTCGTAAAGGTCGAATGCGGCTATGGACGTGCAGCCGACAGCCACCTTGCCGGGTATCTTCCGTACCAGCCTTTCGATGTACCTTGTCTTGTTCGGAATCCCGTCTCCGGAATAGCCCTCTATCAGGTGTGGGACGGAGCAGGCCTTGATGAGCAGCTTGATCTGGCGCATAAGCCGGAGTCCGGCATCCTTCTTTGCATCCCCCGTGCTGTTGTAATACAGTTCGCAGATGCGGCAGAACTCCTCGATGATGACACGGTAAACCTCACGCTCGCCGTCGGACGGGCTGACGGTATGTGTCCGTATCTTGTATTTCTCTCCTGCAAAGTCCCTGAACTTGCGTGTAATGACGGTCTTCCCGATAAGGCCGGCCAGCTCCTCCTTGTTATAGACATCCTGGTTCTGCTTCTCAATGCCGAACACGGTGGATTTCCCCGGACAGTGGCAGGCACGGAAAAGCACATGCCCCCTGAAAGCGGGGAACGGCTCACCATAGTGCGGATTGTTATCTTCCTCTATCTCCTTGTCCCTGTTCTCGTGGTACACACGACTGCTCCAACAGACCATGTTTATGGAATTGTTATATAACAGCTCAAACTGGCTGTACAGTTCGGCGATGTTGTTGCGTGTGGTCGTACCGGTGTCGAGTATCTTGTATTTGAGGCGGCGGAAGAGACCGAGGATATGCCTTGTACGTTGTGACGACGGGTTGGTTATCTCGTCCGACTCGTCGAAAACAAGGCACAGTTTTCTTGAACTGCGTTTGACAAACCTTGCCATGCCCCGTTTCAGCTTGCCGAGCATGGAGGTGGATAGGACGATGAACACGCCTTCCGGCACAGCTTCCAGGTCGGCATTGTTCCTTGCCACCCGGAACTGTTCCCTGTTTATCGAGAGGAAGGGTATCCATGTCATATTGGTGGCGATGGCAGGAGCCAGTATGATGACATTCCGTACTTTGCGGAATTTGAGCAGGTATTTGGCACGATGGTACACGGCGGCTGTCTTGCCAGAGCCTTGCTGCCAGTTCAGCAGCGCGTGGCGTTTCTGCAAGACGAGGTTCAGGTCGTGTTTCTGGAGCGTGGTAAACTCGCAGGTCTCGCCGTCCTTGTTGATGAATGCACACCGGTCCAGGTATTCTTTCAGCCTGCCATCTTCCTCCATTTCCGGGAACTGCCGGTTCTGCATTTCGTACTCTCTCCGCTTGCGTCGGATCAGTTTCTCCGCCGCACGGATTTGGTGCATGTTCTTTTCTGTCGGCACTTCCGGCATGGGCAGTTCAGTACGTTCCAGCACGAGGTCGTTGATACTTGCCGCCTTGTGCGGAACTTTGTCAAGGAGTCGCGGAGCATATTGTTTCAGTTTGAAGCCGTATGAGGTCTTCACCAATGCCACTTCCTTGCGAGGTACGGTATTTTGCGAGGTGATGTACCTGCGGATGACGGCAAGCACTTTCTTCGGGGTCAGTTTGTTCTTCTCCCATTGCTCCACCTGCTCCCGCGTGGCGTTCTCAGGCGGTTTCTGGTTACGGAACTTCGTGACCAACGCTTCCGCCTTGTCTATATGTTTGTTCAACTTGGCGTGCGCCTTCAGCTCGTACATGTACTTGGCAAGTTTGTACTCGAACAGCTCAAGTTCTTCCTTGTTGATCCGGTTGGTTTCGCGCATCAGGTCGAAACGCAACCGGTGTTTCATCGCCCTTGCCTCGCCGATGCGCTTTTTCAGCTCGTCCGCCGTTATGAATTCTTCCGCGTTGTAAGCCTGCATCTTGATGTGGCCCGATTTACGGAGAAATACCATGATTTTCGTATTGAAGTCATGGACTCCGACTGCGGCAAAGGCTGACGGGCCCAACTTCGTCTGACCGACAAATGAGAATCTGCCGTTTATACCGGCTATCCGTGTCTTCTCCCAGAACCCGCTCTGCATGAAGGAACAGGGCACGATGACCATCAGGATTCCTGCCGGATTGAGCACATCGTAAGCCTTGTCCATATAGTATTCCTGCGACAGTTTGTAGTCGAACTTCAAGTTAAAAGGAGGATTGCCGATGATAACATCGAAACGTTGTTCCGGATAGTATTGCCGGATGTCGCATTTCTCGATATGGGCTTCCGGGTAGAGGTATCGTGCGACAGACACGGCCTTGCCGTCTATGTCGAAGCCGTAGGCATTATGCGGGTTGGGCAGATGGTTGAAGAAATTGCCCATACCGCAACACATGTCAAGAACCATTTCGGATGAGACAGGACACAGCATATCCACCATGTCCCGGCATATTTCATGCGGGGTGAAGAACTGTCCCATCTCGAACTCCTTCTTCGCTTCGGCATACTCGTGGTAGCTGGCAAAGTCGGACTGTTTGAGGTTGTGCAGCCCTCCGATACCGGTATAGCAGTTGTAGATGCTCTCCGCCGGAATGAGGTTCTTGCCGGAGTCTATGGCGAAAAGTATCTTCTCGTTGACTTCGGCACGCATACCTTGCGGTATCTGTTGGGGGATGATGGTATACATGACTTTATCTGTTTATCGTTAAAAATGAAAACACCCCGCAAGGATTGCCTTACGGGGTGCTGTGTAAATCTTATCATGGTCAGTTTTCTCTTAGGGTGATTTCATCCAGATGCAGACGCTTGAAACAACTTTCGGCTGCCGCACTGTCCTTGAACCGGACATCGATACGTCCGTTCTTGTAGAATCGGATTTGCTCGGCATTGGTGGTCGTAAGGTCGTACCAGTCTGTGACAGAAATGTCGTTGTCATCAAAACGGATAATCATCTTTGAATTTCCATTCAGTATGTCATCCGCACCGTAGGCAATGCCGGCACACAGGGTTTCCAGTTCTCCGCCGTAGTTGTAGGAGATTCTGTTCCTTTGGTTGTATTGCATGGAAAAATCGTCGAAACGGATGATTTCGGGAAAGATTATCTTGTCCTTCTTCAACTCCGTCTTGACTTTGCTCCAGTATGCCGGTCTGACAACTTTGCTCAGGCGTGCGAGCAGTTCTTCCACGGCCGTTTCCCGGAAACTCTTGCCGCCCAAGTGTTCGATGACTACATCTACATATGTGTCATAAACAGGACGGAAGCCCATCGGAAGGGTCTTTTCGTCTATTTTATACTCAGGAACCGACACTTTGTAAGTCCTGTTGAAATAAGAAATGATGCGGTTCGCAAAATTCGCGTTGGCGTTTCGGTTCTTATCTACCAGATCGTTAATCAGGTCAAACGGTTTGAACTCGTTGTGTGAATAGTCTTCCCTGTCGTTATGGTAAGTGTAGAAATCACGCATGGAAACCTTGCCGTTTTCTTCGTAATGGAACTTACGTTCGGCTTGGTATTGTTCGGCTTCTTCCTTGAAGACGGCGTACCAGCGGTCAATCTGGTCGAGTGTCTTGTAAAGCAGGTTTTGCTGCGTCTGGCAATAGACACGGTCCTGTTCCGTAATCTTGTCCTCGTTTCTCACTTGTACGCTCAGAATGCCTTGAAGCAGGTCGGGAGCGTTGCCGGCCTTGGGTGCTGTTGTCGTTTGCATATCTGTTAGGGTTAAATGTTAAAAATTATCCGGTTTAATCCGGTAGAAATAAGTGATGTGCTTTTCCATGTCCTTGACTATCTTGACCTGCTCGGGATGGAAGTTGAGCTTTCGCTCTACGGCAGGGATTTTTATCTTTTCCCATTCGGCGGAAGGTAAGAACACATATTCCCGACGGAAACACCATAACACGATTTGATTATCCCAATTTCCCTTGAACACCGTTCCTTCGTAGTCCTTCAGGAACTGCCGGAACTCGGCTTCGTCCCGAAAAGCGATGTCAAAGCCTTGATAGAGATTGCCGTTTTCCGATTCCTCCCTTTTGTGTAGGTAGAACTTCCGGTAGGTCTCGGTCGTGAAATCTCCATACCTGGGATTGGGTTCGGCATAAAACCATAACGGTACCTTAGCCAGAAATGACACCGAACCGTTGGCGCAAGCACCGCAATGCCCCCAGTCCTTGAACACCCCTTCCGTCCATTTCAGGAATTTCAGTTCCTCCGGATTCACGGAATGGAATGCGCCTCCGCTGACACTCAGACGGATATTGCCGTCCTCTTCCCACACGAAAGGCACATACGGCTGTTCGCATACGGAAAGATATCCTTCTTTTGCATTCCTGCTGTCAATAAGGGCGTTTCCGTAATAATCCCCGTGTTCGGTTACATATACCAGCCTGTCTCCGATTTGCGGTGTAATCTTAGAGCATGTCCGCTCAATGAGTTCCACATAACTGTTGGCCATATCCACATCTTCCTGTGTCAGCCAATGCTGGTGGTCGTATGAAACATTCCGCTCTCTGAGTGTTTCGATACTGTACTTTTCTTTTGTTACCTGCTGTGACATAACAATTTATTTTTAGTGATCCGGCTTTTCGGGGCCGGAGTTCCCGTAACTACAGGCCATAAAAGGTCGTGTCCCGTACATGCAAGGTTGGCGGGAAAAATACCGCAAGCCCTCCGGGCGAGGATGATTTTTCCACGACACCCGGAGGGCTTGACCTTGCTTGTACGAGCAGGACACGGGTTACCTTTGCCTGTGAGTTACGGGGATTCGGCTACGGTATGGCTGTCATGTCCGCTGTATATGTTTCTTGAAATGACCGTGATATTTTATGCCCGAAAATTACCGGCAATCACGAAAAAATGCTACCTTTGCATCAAGAAAAAAGAGTTATTTGAAAGCATGAGGAATATAGTGATTCTAAACAGCTTGGAATTTTCTTATCCGTTGCCCGTTCTCATGCGAGTTTTCTACAAAGCGTTGATAATCAAATAAGATACTTCAGATTACAACAAATATAACAAATCAATGAGGCGTTGTCAAGAGATAGTTACGGTAAAATGGATGAAAGGTGAGATATTCAGTATAAACGGCTGGATATAAAAATCCCCTGTCTGCACGAAGAGACAGGGGATTACTTGGAATTTATTTATCTGGTAGCGTATAAAGTAAGGATAATCGGTCGTTTTTTAATGAAACCTGTATCCGGAAGTTGTCGAAGGTATAGAGAGTATTCAATGTTTCTCCGTCTACGTCGATTTCTTCTCCGGAGGCATCGGCTTCCTGCAAGGAGGCCTCTTCCAGCAACGTTGTTGCCCAATAACGATGGATCGGCAGCAGACGTTCGTAGGATATGCATACATTTTTTTCTAAATTGAAGCGATAGGATACTTCGAATAAGCGGCCCAGCTCATCTTCTTCTTGGCAAGTCAGGGTGAAAAGCGTATCCGTTTGTTTGCTGTCTTCTATACGTTCTTTATTTTCTGAGATGTAAAGAAGAATATCCTTATCCGTTTTATTCAGCCACGTTTGGGAGAAAAGAGCCTGGCTGCCCAAGAGCAGCAACAGGCTTATAAGTAATCTATTCCACATAAAATTTTGCGTTTAAAGGGGTCGACTTGGATGAGTTTCCGGCAAACAGGAAGAATTTTCCAGGCTCTACCACAAACTCATTCTTATTATTATACATACCGTAAGCACGGCGGTTCACTTTGAATGTAACCGTTTTTTCTTCACCCGGTTCCAGTGCGACACGTTCGAAGCCGCATAACTCTTTTTCAAAACGGGAGATGGAAGATGTCTCGTCATTCAGATAAAGCTGCACGACTTCATCCCCTTTTACCGAACCTGTATTTTTCACTTTACAAGTAACGGTCAGAGTGTCTCCGTCCGCGATTTTTGTGGCAGACGGTTGAAGGTCGCTGATTTCGAAAGTGGTATAACTCAGTCCGTAACCGAACGGATAGAGTTCGCCGTCTACGCGGGCAAAGCCTTTGCCGGTGGCATTCGGTTTGAAAGGGAAAGCCCAGGGGATTTGTCCGACTGACTTCGGGAAAGTCGTGGATAGTTTACCGCCGGGATTATAATCACCGAATAATACTTCGGCTACGGCCTGACCGGAAAATTCTCCCGGATACCAGGCTTCGACGATGGCCGGTAGGTTGGCATCTTCCCAGTTCAGTGTAACCGGACGTCCGTTGAACAGTACCAGTACGACCGGAGTTCCGGTGGCTTGTACGGCGCGGACCAGTTCTTTTTGTCTGCCTGATAAATCCAGGTTCACACGGCTTCTGGATTCACCGATCGTACGGAAATCGTCTCCTACATATATAATAGCAACTTCGGCTTTTTTAGCAACCTCTACAGCTTCGTCGATTTCTTCTTTTTCCTTATCGCTCAGTTCGAAGTACATCACATCACTTTGCGGGAAATTTTTATCCCTGACATTACACCCTTTGGCATACATCAGGTTTACATTTTCTCCCAGCAGGTTCTTCAGACCTTGCAGGCCGGTTATCACATTCGGATTATGAGAACCGTAGCGGGAAGTTAGTGATTTGACTTCGTCTGCTTGCGGACCGATTACTGCAATGTTTTTGAGGGTTTTCGACAGCGGGAGGGTGTTGTTCTCATTTTTCAAAAGAACGATGGATTCGCGGGCGGCACGCAGAGACACTTCCCGGTTCTTGTCGCTGTTTACGATTTTATCGGCAAGTTTGGTGTCTTTTACATACGGCTCGTCGAAAAGCCCTAACCAGAATTTTACATAGAGTACTTCACGGACGCGCTGATCCAGGGTACTTTCTTCTACCAGTCCTTTTTGTAAAGCCCTTCTCAACGCTTCGATGAATACTTCCGATTGCTCAAAGAAGGTGCGGACGTTCAATCCGGCGTTCAGTTCACTGGCAACCGCTTCTTCTTCGGTATCTACGATATGGTAGAATTTTACGTTTTTGTCGATTGCCCAACTGTCGGAAACGACATAGCCTTTGAACCCCCATTGGTTACGCAACAGTTCAGTCATCAGATAGTGGCTGGCGCTGACCGGAGTCCCGTTATAATCGTTATGTGAACACATCGTTCCCAAAGCGCCTGCCTCCTGGAAAGCGATGCGGAACGGTTCCAGATGCAGTTCGTGTACTTCCTGCGGAGAGGCATGAGGATCGGTTCGTGAGTAGCAGTCGCGACCACCGCCCGGTATGCCGTAGATAGCAAAGTGTTTCGGTGTTGAAACAACCCGGTTGCTTTGGATACCCAATACTTGCTGGCGTCCTAATTCTCCTGCCAGGTAAGAGTCTTCGCCGTAACTTTCTACGGTACGTCCCCAGCGGGGATCGCGGGACAGGTCGAGGATAGGGGAATAGACGTTGGTATATCCCAATGCTTTGGCTTCTTCACCGGTAATGCGTCCGATTTCGTAGATAAGTTCTTTATCCCAGGTACAACCCTGTCCGATCTGGGCGGGGAAGAAGGTGGACTTTTCATGTTTCAGTCCGCGTATACCTTCGTTTGTCAGGTCGGCGGGAATACCCAGGCGTGTCTCTTCTACGAAAAAGGCCTGTACTTTGTTCATTGCTTCAGCGTGGTTGGAGTAAGGAAAATCAAGGGAGGTGCGTTTCCATTCTCCGTTGAGGTGCTCGTCGATATTACCGATACCGTCTTTCCAGATACGGGTTTTCCATTCATCGGTAGGCAGTGTATCTTTAAGGACGGCTCCGTATCCATAGATCGTTCCCAGCTGACAGGTCTTTTCCTCGATTGTCATTTGTTTAAGAAGATCTTCCACCCGTTTGTCAATAGGTTGCGAAGGATCTTCATATATATCCTTCTTTCCGTTTTTGTTGAAATCAATCCAACCTTTCTGATATATTTTCTTCTGATTTTTGGGGGCATCAGGCTTTGATGCTTGTAAACTGCTTGTGTTTGCATTCAGCAAAGGGAGCAGTCCGAAAGACAGGCAAAAAAGCAGTTGCCTGGTTAATGTGTTGTTTATATTCATGATTATTCTATTATATATGCAAATTATATGCAAATTATATGCAAATTATATGCAAAACCTATTCAATAACATACCAATTGTATCCTTTTGCCGGTATTGTGATGGGGATTGTAACGGAATAGTCACGTTCCAATACATATACCTGTACATTCTGATCCTGTTCCTTTACAGTCACTTTGTCGGTCAGTCCGGTGTAATAAAGAGGAATTTTGATCTCTTTGCGGATGGGAACATCCAGCGGGTTATACACCGAGATGAATCCTTTCTGTTTCAATGAAGGATTAACGTGCATGATGCCGTCCCAGTCCTGTCCGTCGGGACGGCGCAGGTGGATGATATCGGAATCGAGTATCTGACGGTATTTCTTATAGAAAGTAACCCATTGGTTGACCAGTTCTTTGGTCGCATCCGTATCGTAGAGGCGCGGACCACGGTAACAGGCTTGCACACCGGCCCCGAAGAGGTTCCGGAGACGTGTTTCGTAATGGTCGAGGTGTTCGTTCAACGGTTCGATTGTGGCCGCTTCGCCTCCTCCGTGATATTGGGTGAGGGGAACGAACATGAAGCCCATGCTGGGTGTTTTCTGCCAGGTTCCGTCATAGATATTCTGTCGTTCGATAATTTCCTGATAGGCGCGAGGCAACGACCAGTTAGTCTCTACATATCCCATCGGTGTTTTATTGGAGCCGCTCAGGAAATACCAGTCGGGAACGTTCAGATAAACCCCGTTTGCCCGACACCAGCGATAGAATTGGTTGATTTTCTTCCACTGTTGCCACTGGGAGTCGAGATAGCCTTTGTGGCCGCTGTGTGAAGTGGAGGCGCAAGGGTCGCCGGGATATGAACCGTCGTTTTCGAAGACATTCATTCCGGTGGTGGTGAAGAAGTTCTGTAATTTACGGAAGTAGGTGTCTCCCCAATCGGATGCGATACAGGGAGATATGCCAAAGCGGCTGCCTTCTTCGCGTGTTTTGGCCGGTTTTCCGGTTTTATGACTGATTGCAGCGTCTTGTTCTTTAGCTCCGCGGCTTGCCAGCAGGGAGTAACCGCCGATGGCAATACCTTTCTTTGCTGCATAGTCGCTGAGTTCTTTCATCCGTTGCAGATAGGCGGCTGAGTCATTTTCGATTTTGAATCCGCTACCGAAGGTCATAATCACCATTTCGAAACCAACGGCGGCACATTGATCGATGGCTTGCTTCACCGCTTCGCTGTCCGATTGGCGGACGTGCATGAAGATAGGGTTCTCCTGTGTCCAGGGAGCCATCATACGCCAGAATTTACATTCAGCCAGTCCGCGTCGTTCCCGGTCGCTGGCATCACGTAGCATTTCGAAAGCAGTGCAGGATTCAAAGGTGTCGCCGGGTTTGATTTCCAAGCCGGGACCGAGTAGGGGAGTGACTTCCAGACGTGCCGGCTTATATTGACCATAATAGCGAATGCCGGTAAATTCGTATTCCGGATGATCGAAAACCCAACGGACAGCCGGATTGTCTTTCATCGCTTCCATATCACCGCCCATGGCATAGTCGGTTACGACGAACAGTTGGGTGAAGCGGTCGATATAATCGCGTGGCGCATCGGTTTGCACGGGTTGTTTACGGAAATCTTTTGTGTAAGCGCCTGCTTCCTGCGCCATCATGCGGACTTCATGCGGTTCGCCGTAATGTACTTTCGGAGCCGTTTCGACCAAAGCAAGTATTTCTGACTTGAAAGAATCGAGTGTAACAGGCATTGTCCCTTTATTGTCAATCTCGATCCATTTGGCCAGGATAGGGGTACCGTCGTACAGTTCATAAATGACACGTATTTTCAGGTCTTTACATTCCTGAGGGGCAGTTGCCGGAGCCTGGTAATTGAAGGTGATCCGTTTTCCCGGGGCAGGCCAGGGGTATAAGTTGGATATCCATTGGCTGTTGGGTTTCCAGGGGAAACGTTCTTTACTTTCGCTTATCTGATAATCAACCAACATGAATGCTGAATCGCAAGCCTGCATATTGTTGATAAATTCTTCTGTCAGGAAGTTATTGACCGGCTGTCCGGTCAGGCCTCCGACAGGATATTCTTTTCCGTTGATGACAAGTAAGGCTTCGGGACGGACGGCACGCAGCTCGTTTTGCCCGGTCATCAGGTTGTCAAGGGCGATGGTCGCTGCATTGGGGGCAAGCAGGAATGTACGGCGAAGGAGGCCGTTCGTTAATTCGAGACGTTTCCCTTCATGGGTTGTTTGTGCTGTCGATTTGTAAGGGGAACCGTCTATTAGCCAATCCTGGGCGGATGAGCTGAGGGTAGAGGAAATGTATGAGAAAATTATTAATAGTAGGTATCTCATGATCTGATGTTTTCTTGATATGTGAAAGAAGAGAAAGAAGGGGCAAATACGTTGCCTGTAGATGCCCCTTGTTATGTCATATAATTAATAACCCGGATTTTGCGGGAAGTCGGCACCTGTATTAGAGTCAATGATAGATTGCGGGATTGGCCACAAAGTATGATCATTGTCTATTTTATTGCTGCGAGAGTTGTACTTTTTAGTACGTTCTACTAATTTGCCTGTACGGACCAGTGTAAAGCGGCGCAGTTCTTCACCAACCAATTCACGGATACGTTCATCCAACAAAAAGTCCATTGTGGCCTGAGAGGAATTGATTTCCGGAGCACCGGCGCGTTTGCGTACAACGTTGATTGCTTCTGCTGCCCCTTGTGTGTTACCTTGCTGCAAACGAGCTTCGGCCAATAACAGGTAAGTTTCTGCCAGGCGGAACTTCATACGGTCTTTGTTGTTTCCTGCGTAAGCTGGATCATCGTCTGTTTTACCATAGTTGAACTTGGTGATAGTTGGGAAAACAGAGCATTTAGCCCATGTATCTTCTGTAATTTCACATTTTTTGCCAAACAGTTCAGGTGTTGCCGGATTGTTGTAATACCAGTCTCTCTTAATATTATATTTAGAGTTACGCATATCCGTAGGAGCGTAGAAGTCTTCACTTTCGATCCACCATTTGAACGGAACGATTTGAGCCAGACCACGACCGCCCAGTGAGTCACACAATACAAAACCTGTCTCATTCCAGTACTTAGGTACCCATGCACGTTTAGTCCAGTCTTCATTGCTACCGCCACCACCAGGAGTATTGTATTCTAGCTGCATCACCCAGATTGTTTCCATATTACCTGCTGTACGGTTCTGGTTGTATTCGAGGAACATATCAGAGAACACGTCACCGGGAGCCGATTTGTTTACCCCGAAACGTTCTGTCATCAGGTGGAAATAACCACAATCTATCACTTGCTTGGCTGCAGCTTCTGCTTTATCATATTGTCCGGCCATTAAGTACACTTCGGATAGTAGTTGGATAGCTGCCCATTTGGTCAGTTTACCCACTTCGTTTACATTATCCGGGTTCTCCGGCAAATTATCTGCAGCAAATGTCAGGTCTTCGATCATGTGATTCAGCACTTCTGCTTTCGGTGTACGGGTAAAGTCTATGCGGAAGTCGCTTTCGATTTTATCTATATAAGGAACATCTCCGTATAGGTAAACCAAGTAACGGTAAGCATAAGCACGGAAGAAACGTGCTTCAGCTTGGAAACCGATTTTATCTGTCGGTGCATCCCAGTTTTCGTTTTTATCGGCATAGGTTAATAATTCGTTGACAGATGCGATCAATCCGTAAGACCACTTCCAGTAGTTTTCGACGAATGTCAGTGAAGGTGTGATGGCCAGTGTTTCGAAAGGAACCAGTGAGCCGTCGCCATGACCGGTATATACAATGTCTGTTGCTACCTGGAACGATTCGTAGGGACAAGCCTGTCCTAATGTCGTCGGTGATGTACCCCAGGTATTGAATTCTGAACGTGCCCACGCATACAATCCGTTTACACCAACCTGGAAACCGTATGTGCTGGTATAGGTATTATCAGGAGCCAATTCCTTTTTCAGATCTTCATTCAGGAAATCGGAACATCCTGTTGTTGTGATCAGTAAAAATGCTGCGGCTGCAGCAGCTAATATATTTTTCATATACTGTATTTGTTTGTGAGATTAGAAAATAAGATTTAAGCCCAGCATAAAAGAACGTGCTGTCGGATAACAGGTTATAATGTTTGCATTGTAATCTGTTCCGTCGAAGTTCAACGCATTCTTTACGTTGCTGAATGTATACAGGTTGTTAACGCTCAAATTAACGTTTAATGCAGAGATTCCAACCGGATTGAGAATTGTTTTCGGAATGTTGTAACCTAATGTGATGTTCTTGATGCGTACATAATTCATCTTTTTGTAGAATGAATGTTTGTCATAAGGAACATAACCCGGAGAGGTCATAGCATTTGTCGGATTTTCCGGAGTCCAGTAATCCATGCCGCTGATGTAGTTGTATTTAGAGCTCCAACGGTCGAAGTTGTAATCGATCATTTCTTTCCATGCACCGAATACTCCGTTCAACAGGAACGAGAATGTGAAATCCTTATATGTAAATGTATTGCCTAATGACATCGTGAAACTCGGTAATTTGGAACCAATGATCTTTTTATCTTTGGCTGTGATTGTACCGTCGCCGTCTACATCTTCCAGTTTGGCATGTCCGGGTTTTGCACCTTTCTGTATTTCTTTTCCGTCTGCGTTCAAGAAGTTATCATCTTCCTGCCATGTTCCTATTACATTATAATCATAGTAAACTTTTACCGGTTCACCGATAAACCATTTGTTAGTGATATCGTCTTTACCGTCTCCGCGAAGTTCGATGATCTTATCACGGTTTAGAGAGAAGTTGTAGCTGGTACTCCAACGGAAGTCCTTGTTTTCCATGTTTACAGAGTTCAAGGCCAGTTCGATACCAGTGTTGCGTGTTTCACCGACATTGTCCATGATGGAGTTGTAACCGTTCATGATAGGAACCGTACGGCTCATCAATAGGTCAGAAGTCTTTGAAACGTAGAAATCGATGCTACCTGACAGGCGGCTGTTGAAGAAACTAAAATCGACACCGGCATTGACTGTGCGGGTTGTTTCCCATTTCAGGTTTGGGTTACCGATCGAGTTGTATGATAAGATCACACCATTCACTGTTGTTCCTTTATCTCCCCAGATGTAGTTTGTCAGTTTCAAACGGTCAAGTGTCTGGTAAGCCTTGATAGCCTGGTTACCGTTAGAACCCCATGACAAACGGATCTTTAACATATCCATCCAGCTGTTTGTGCTTTCCATGAATTCTTCGGAAGAGATGTTCCATGCAGCGGCAAGAGACGGGAAGAATGCATATTTGTTGTTTGTACCGAATGCAGAGTAACCGTCCGAACGACCGGTTGCAGTGAACAAATATCTATTTGCATAATTGTAGTTCAAACGTAACATATAAGATAACATAGCTGTTTCAGTCAGTTCGGAAGTAACGGTTTTGTTTTCTTCCGCACCAGCCATGTTGTGATATTCAGAATCGTCGTTTACGAAGCTGGTTCCTTTTTGTTCGGATATTTCCTGGGATGTCTGCTGCATACTGAACAAACCGGTTGCATCGAATTTATGCTTGCCTAACTGAAGTTCATACTTTAATACATTTTCCCATGTATAATCCCAGTCGTGTTGGTTCTTGATAGCGGCTGAACCGTTCTTCGCTTTACCAGTCACAGTGTTACGTCCGTAGTAAGACGCTTCAAACTTGTTACGGTAGTTGTAACCGAAGTTGGTACGGAAGCTCAATCCTTTTATCGGAAGCTTTGCTTCTGCATAAGTAGAAACAAAGATGTTACGGGCTGTTTTATCGCTTGTTGCTTCCAAGTCAGCTAAAGGGTTGGGGTGTAAAGTCTGATCCATCGGATAGAAATTTAACGAACCGTCGCTGTTATACGGCTGGCCGTAAGGAGATTGACAAAGAGCGTCGGAAATACCGGCCTGAATGCCACCGTATTCTTTCTGAACAGCTTGGGTAGCCATGCCGATAGTCAGCCAGTTTCCCAATTGCTGTGTAATATTTAAAGCGATGTTTGTACGTTTCATACCGGTGTCTTTTACTACACCTTCCTGGTTCAAACGAGAGATAGAAGCCATGTAGGTAGTCTTTTCCGTACCGCCTGATACGCTGATCTGGTGGCTGTTGGTCAAAGCTGTTCTGAAGATTTGATCCTGCCAGTCTGTTTCAATACCGTTTTTCCAGTTTTCAATTTCACTTACGTTTAGAATATCTTCCGGATTTTTGATCACACCGTTATAGTTCATATATGCCCATTGATCCTGAAGGAACTTTACGTATTCCGGACCTTTCATCACATCAACACGACGTTCAGGCTGGGAGAGACCGATCTGTCCTTTATAGCTGACAGTTGCCGTTCCCTTTTTTCCTTTTTTAGTCTGGATCAAAATTACACCGTTTGCACCACGAGAGCCGTAGATAGCGGCAGAAGATGCATCTTTCAAAACAGACAGGTTTTCGATATTATCAGGATCAATGTCACCTAGCGAGCCACTGTAAGGGATACCGTCCAGAACAATCAATGGAGAGTTGTCGGCCGTCAGTGAGTTTTCACCACGAACGCGCAATACCTGATCTTCCGAAGGACTAGCTTTCTCCATAGTGATATTCAAGCCTGGGACCTGTCCAGCCAGTTTATCCATCAGGTTGTTGGTTGAAACCATCTGAAGTTTTTCATTACCGACAGCCACGATACCGCCTGTCATATCCGACTTTTTCTGTGAACCGTAACCGATAACGACAACCTCGTCCAACTTTTCAGTGTCTTCAGATAAAATAATTTTAAGAGGAGCATTGCCGCTTACCTGCATTTCCTGTGATTGGTAGCCAATGTAAGATACAATTAAAGTAGAACCTTTGGGTGCTTCAAAAGAGAAATTACCGTCTACATCTGTAATAGTTCCGATAGTAGTACCTTTTACCAGAATGTTCGCTCCAATGATCGGGTAATTATCAGATCCGGAAATGACTGTTCCGGAAATTTTGATGTTCTGCGCATATACCTGTACAGATATAAACGCCATAAAAAAGAATAATAAAGAAAGAATTCTGTTCTTTCGTTCTGCTGCCTTTTTACAGGGGGGCAGGTTCCCGCTCAGTTGTCTGCTCATGCTTTTCATAATTTGTTTGCGCATTAAAACAATTTAAGTAATTAACCAGGGGTTATTTTATTTTTTTGTGTCAAAAGAATGAAATATGCGTCATGTGTACGAACAAAATTGTCTCAAAAGGATGTATTATCGTCTCAATGCACTAAAAAATATGTAATTTCTATAAAATTACTCCTTTAGTTTGTAGATTTCTCCAGCAGCCATCAGGAGTGCGCCAGTGCCGTAAAGTTCCGTCATATCCCGGGTTACTTTTTTAGGATCGGCTCCGACCGGTTGTACCCAACCTAACTTTCCGTCCGGTTCGACAGCGGAGACAAGCGCCTTCCATCCTTTTTCGATAACTGGGAGATATTTATCTGCCGGGAGATACCCTTGGTTTACACCATAGGCCAGTCCGTAAACGATAAATCCGCTGGCACTGGTCTCAGGAGAGGGATAGCTGTCCGGGTCTAAAAGGCTGGCATGCCAGAAACCGTCTTTATTTTGCAGTCCGGCCAGGCGTTCACTCAATTCGCGGAACAGTTGCAGGTAGAAGGGGCGGTATTCGGTATCATTCTCCGGTAGTGTTTTCAGTATTTCTGCCAGTCCGCCGATCACCCAGCCGTTGCCTCGTCCCCAGAACACTTTCTTGCCGTTCGCTTCCTTCTGACTGAAATAGCGACTGTCACGGAAGAAGAGGTGTTCTTCTTTATCGTATAAGTGGTTATAAGTGGCTTTGAATTCGGCATCGGCGAAAATCATGTACTTTTTATTTCCGGTGAGGGTGTATAGGCGGGTGTATACTCCCGGTGCCATAAAGAGTGCGTCGCACCATGACCATCGTTCGTAGGAGAGAGGTTTGCTGTAGTCTATATCCAGGCCGCCTTTGGAAGGGTTGTTGATTACCCAGTCGATACGCGCTAGGGTAGGAAGCAGCATTTTCTCCTCCTTATATTTATTGTACATATCGATATAGGTCTGTGAGACACATACATCATCGGCATGATACATACGGTCGGCTACCTGCCAGTACTGGCGGTTGAACACTTTCTTCAGCCAATTGAAGTATTCTTCCTCTCCGCTGAGTTCAGCCCAGTCATACATTCCGAGATAGAGAGCACCGGCTATCCATCCTTTGGGTTCCTTGACGGCATATGGATTATTGGGGAATTCCTTTATTTGCCAGTCTGCTACTTTACGGGCTACGGAAAGTATTTCTGCCTGGTCGAAGCCGAATGGTTTTTCGGCCGGTACGGGGGCGGCCCATGAAGAGATTGTTACGAAGCCAAGCATCATTGCTGCGGCAATGTGTTTAAACGGCATTAATTTAAAATTCATAAATCAGTTCTTTTATATTAGATTAATAAGCATAATCAAATGAATAAAAGAACTGACTCATGAAAAAACATTATCATCCCAAATGTGAGTACAAACGTCTCATTTCTCCTGATACTCTGTGGGTGACATGCCGTAAACTGCTTTAAAGCTGCGTGCGAAGTAAGATCGGCTGCTGAAACCGATGTGCTGGGCGATCTCGGATATGTTCATATTCGACTCTTTCAGAAGTTTAGCCCCTGCTTCCAGACGGATATTCTTGATCAGTTCGATGGGGGAGAGTCCGGTAACAGCTTTTACTTTCCGGTAGAAGTTCGCACGGCTCATACCCAATGCTTGGTAGATAACCGAGACATCCAGTTCTTGGTTTGAGATATTTGCCTTTACGATATCTATATATTGCGTCAGGAAGTCATTGTCTTCATCCGGCTCCTCTACACCCAGGTTACGGAGAGTCAGTGACTCTCCGTAAATGCTTTTCATCTTCTCCCGTAGCGAGAGCAAGTTTCTGACACGTGCCTTCAATAAGGATACCTGAAACGGTTTCACAATGTAATCGTCCGCTCCGGCTTCCAGACCCTCTTCGACCTGCGACACCATCGACTTGGCGGTGAGCAATATAACTGGTATATGGCAGAAATCCTGGCTTTCCTTGATCCGTTTGCATAATTCGAGCCCGTTCATCTCCGGCATCATCACATCGCTGATCACGATATTTGGGAAAGTACTTTCCAACTGTTCCAGCGCATCTTTGCCGTTGATGGCTTTCATGACGGTGTAATCGGGCTGTAGTTGTTGTTCCAGATATAGCAAAACTTCCTGGTTGTCATCTACAAGTAGTACGGTTTGTTTATTGCGGGCTTCCGTTTCTTCCACTAGCAGGGCGACCTTTTTGCTGATTTCAGACGGATGTGAGTTTATGGTTTCCTCTTCCTTCTTTATGTCCTGCATCTCAGTGTCAGGCAAAAGGATCTGGAAGTTTGTACCTTTTTCTTCGGTACTGTCCGTCCAGATGCATCCCTGGTGTTGCAGAACGATGGAGCGGGTCAGGCTGAGGCCTATACCCGTGCCTGCTACCTGTTTGTGTATATCTTCCTCTGCCCGGTAGAAAGGTTCGAATATCTTTTCTGCTTCCTTTTTATTAAATCCTTTACCTGTGTCAACGATTTCTATCAACAGATACGACGGCTCGATCAGGGTTGAGGATTGCTGCTCGGGAAACATCGGCAACGTTTCGCACTGCCCTTGGGAGATCCGTTTGATACGGAGCGTGACATTTCCGTTCGCCGGCGTGAATTTGAATGCGTTGGATAGCAGATTGAAAAAGACTTTCTCTATCTCCGCCTCATCATAACAGGTGAAGTAAGGCTCGGGCAGTTCATTTTTCAAAGTGAACTGAATATTCCGGTTATGGGCTACACTTTCAAACGAATGATACATTTCCTGGATAAAAGCGGAAAAGTTGAACCGTGTCTTTTGCAGGATCGATTTCCCGGCCTCATACTTTTGGATATCCATCAGGTTATTTACCAGCAGCAGCATTCGTCCGGTATTCTTTTTGATCATCTGCAACGCTTCTTTTACTTCCGGTGAGAAGGTGACCCGTTGGAGAAGATCGTTCAGCGGATTGATGATTAATGTGAGGGGAGTTCTTAACTCATGGGAAAAGTTGGTGAACATCCGCATGCGCTCTTCATGCAGTTCGTTCATTCGTTCCTGTTCCAGTTGTCTGTATTTTTCTTCTCGTTCCCGTTCGTGTTTACGATGTTGCCAGCGGATAATTAGCGTAATAATTAACGACAAGATACACAGATAGAGTGAATAAGCCCACCATGTTTTGTAAAAAGGAGGGTTTACGGTAATATGTAATACCGCTTCTTCCGGGTTCCAGACACCATCGTTGTTTGCAGCTTTTACGCGGAAGGTATATTTACCGGGTGACAGATTACTATAGTAAGCCTCCCGGCGGTTACCGATATTATGCCAGTTATGGTCGGCCCCTTCCATCATATAAGCATATGAATTATCCTCGGAGTGGATAAAGTTGAGGGCTGAATAGCGGATGGTGATATTACCCTGGCTGGCTTTTAACGTGATGTTGTTATTATATTGCAAAGGCAATAACTCCTGGTAAGTCGGCAGGCCTTCCGGGTCTTCCTGGCTGTTTATCAGTAGTGAGGTGACATAGACAGGAGGTCTGTTCGGATTTGTTAATACTTTTTGCGGGTTGATGGCCAGGATACCCTGGTTCCCCGGGAAATAGAGGGTACCGTCGTTTGATACACAATTGTTTGCATATAATGAGTATTCCTGTGTCGGGCTGTCGACCGGTTTTACCAGCTCGAATTTGTTTTCAGGGCGGTTCAACTTATATAATTCTTTACCGGTAACGACCCATATATCTCCGTTTTTATCGATCGAAAGTGAATTGATGTAACTTTCTGATAACCCGTTTTCTTTCTGGTAGTTTTGTATCAGATTCAGGTTGCTGTCGAGGCGGAACAGACCTCCTTTCGTAGTGGCTATCCAAATGAATTGGTTGTCATCTTTCAAGGCTCCCGATATACTTCCCAGCCGTTTTCTCTTATCGCCGTTCTGGAGCAGGGAGGTAAGGTCGGTAGCCGTTTCCTTGTTCATGTCGTACACAAAAACACTGTCGGATATTGCTCCGAATAAGAAAACGTCCGGTTCCAGTTCTTTAATCAGGCACATTCCCCTGAATTGTTTTTTATGACCGTTTACATTAAAATAACTCGTTGTTTTTTCTTTATCGGCCATGACGGTTTGATCAGGGGTGTTGGTCGGTATCCACAGCCGTTGTTTGCTGTCTATATATAATGTATTGATGTCATTATATTTATAATCATGTATTTTTTTGTACTGTTTGTCCCGGATGGAAAAGAGATAGACCGAGCCGAAGTGGGTGGAACATAGAATGGAATCTCCTTGTATCAAGATGGATTTAAGGATATTTATTTCATAATTTCCGGCCTGTAAAGGTTTGATGGGGTAGAGTTTTTGTTCTTCGGTGCGCGGATTATAGTAAAGTAATCCGGCTCCTTCCGTTGCGAACCACATATTTCCGTTGCTGTCTTCTCGTCCTTGTCCAATAATACCGGCAAAAGAGTTGGTGGTGATAAAGGAAGCAGGCCTGTAAAAGGGACTGTGATAATTGACTCCGGCCGAGTAGGTCCCTACCCATAGTGTCTGGTCACGGTCGATCAGCATGCTATGGATGGAATAATGGCTGAGTGCTCCTTTTGCCTTCATATCCATATTGATCGGAGTGATAATCATGTTTTGGGTGTTCAGTATATTCAGCCCTCTGAAAGTCCCAATCAAGATAGAGTCCTTGCTTAATACGGTGAGATGGCGGACTGAATTATTGTTTAACCCCGAATTATCCGTGTTCAAACGGGTGAAAGTTTGTTCCTTTTTATTGTAGAGGCACAATCCGTTTTCATTGGTACCAATGAAAACAGTATTACCGGGTCCCGGTAATAAGGCCGATATTGTACTGATGGGTAATGTTTGCTGATTATTAGAACTGTCCGGTAAATAATGTTTCTTCAGCTTCCAGCCGGAAGTGAAAATGTACAGTCCTTTATCTTCTGTTCCGATGAAAATATCTCCGGCATTATCTTGTGCAATAGAATGGATCGGTGATTCCATTTTTGTCAGATAGGGCATTTCCTCTACCGTTTTGTCAGAATTGCATTTTAATATGCTCCGCGTGGTGAAAGCATATAACTCACCGTCTGCATGGCGGAGAAAGTTATTGACAGCATTCGTTGTTATCTGCGGATTGATGGCCTGCGGATAGAAGCGGGAAATCTGCTGTGTCTTGTAATCGATGCAATTGACTCCGTTGGAAGTCCCTATCCATATATTTTTGTTTTTGTCTTCACTTATTTTACGGATATAATTGTCACTGATCGATGCCGGGTTATTTACTTCGTTCTGGTATACTTTAAATTCATAACCATCGTAACGGTTTGCTCCGTTACGTGTCCCGAACCATATGTATCCTTCCGAATCCTGAAATATACTGAGAATAGATACCTGCGAAAGCCCGTCTTCAACTCCGAGATGGGAAAAAAAGAAAGGGTTTTCGTTTTCTGCATATATAGTGATGAGGTGCAGGGACAGGATCAGGGTAAGCATCAGTCTGTAGATAACTCCCATATTTATTCCTCCCTGGTTTTTAGGCCATATTGTGCATTGGCGCGATACCCCAAACGGACAATCTTTTGCTCATCCAACAATGTCCGGAGATCTTTCAAGGCGATATACTTCGAGCAACCATTGATGGAACGGCATTCGAGGGTAGAGATCGTGTTGTTCTGCTGTATGTAATTCAATATATTCGTTTTCCGCTTCTCTTCCGTGTATCCTTTCAGACGGCTTGGTTCGTCGGCCCGTTCCACTTTCATATAACGCAACTCCTTCTTCAGTTCGTTGGAGCAGCGGAACACTACTTTGTTGAACCTCACCAGATGAGGTGTGATCTGTTTTTCTGTGGGCAGAGACGGACATTTCAGGGAGGCATTGAACGTACCCAATCCTTCCAGTTCGACGATATCCCCGTATTTCAGGTGAAAGGCAATCCGGCTTTTCACTGCTTCCAGCATTCCTTTTACATCCGAAGAAGAGAAGGAACTGATCTGGGAAATCTCTTCGCAAAGCGCATCGATGCGCACGGTGTACTGGTTTACCTGACGAGCATGAAGATTATCTCCCTTCCCCGGATTCTTAAATAGGTTATAAGTGGCTGACATAGGCAGTGTTGTTTAAGTGTGATATCCCGGTTGTAATCAACCTTGTTCCGGACATAATCTCAATTATAACCGATATAATCTTACTTATATCGGTACAAAAGGTTTGTCCGACCCCTGTAAAACAGCTGTTCGACGGAGGTGGAACAGCTGTCTGACAAGAGTCGGCTAACTGTTCGACATCCGTCGGACAATCTTTTCTTCAGCACCAAAGATACTTAATATAGGGACAACCTGTATCTTTGAAGGGGATATTTTTTATTGTCTCCTACTTGCCGTCCTGCAGCTTCCCGAAGAGATTGAATATCTGTAGTACGCTTTCTTTGTCTTTGACCGGTATCAATAGGATACTCTTTTCTGTTTTTCGTCGTCTGCTTTGGGGGGTTAAAGGAAAAGATGGCAGGACGATTATCAATAACTGGTGGTGGCAATGGGGGAATAAGATTATTTTATTAGATTTGCAATTCAGTTGCAAGCGAATTCAACTATTGGGGATTCTCCGGTAACTGTATCCGAAAGAACGAATCAGGAGATTGAAAAAGGAACGGTTATGGACAATATAGAGAAACTTTATGGCGAATGGTTATCTTTGCAGCCTTTGAAAGAAGAAGACAGTATTCGTTTGAATCAGAAATTCATGTTGGAATTCAACTATAATTCCAATCATATGGAAGGAAATACGCTGACTTATGGCCAGACAGAACTCTTATTGCTATTTGGGAAAGTGATCGGCGAAGCCAACATGAAAGACTTGGAAGAAATGAAAGCACATAATGTCGGCCTGAAAATGATGCAAGTAGAAGCTGCAGAAAAGATTCATCCTTTGACGGAAACCTTTATCCGCCAACTTCATCATACTCTTTTACGCGAAGATTATACAGTTTATCGCAGATTGCCTGATGGGACAACGACTTCGTACGTCATTCATGCCGGATGTTATAAGACTCGTCCTAATTCCGTAATAACCGTTACCGGAGAGTCTTTTGAATATGCTTCCCCGGAAGAAACACCGGCTTTAATGAATGATTTGGTACAATGGTATAATAAAGCGGAAGTGGCCGGAGAGATGTCTCCGATAGAGTTGGCAGCCGTGTTCCATTATCGGTATATTCGTATCCACCCTTTTGAGGACGGAAACGGTCGTATAGCCAGATTGATGGTGAACTACATTCTTTCCCGTCATAATTACCCAATGATTGTAATTAAAACAAAGGATAAAGCGAACTATTTACGTGCTCTAAGTGCAGCGGATACGGCTGTCGGCTCTATCCCAGCCGAAGGTGCTAAGGCTTCGTTTGGACAAATAAAGCCGTTTATTAATTATATGAAGCATGTTTTGGAGGAGGAACTTGATATCGGACTTAAAATTATTCACCGGCATTCCGGTAAATTGTGGTATATGAATGGTGAAGTCATTTTGTTCAGAAGGCCTGTTACTGAAAAAATAATAGAGCAGATATCTTCTAACCCTAAGATTACGGTGCGTGAATTATCTGACGCACTTACTATAAACAAATCGGCTGTTCAGAAAGAAATAAAGGAGTTACAGAATAAAGAGTACATTAAGCGTGAGGGTGGAACACGTGGACGTTGGCACGTCTTAATCAATTGTACCACTTAAAATGGTGGTACAATCGAAAATGGTGGTACAATCGAACGAATTAAGATCAATTAATTAAAAACATCATACCCTTATGCCTGCATTTCATTCTATAGAAGAACTCCTCAAAACGCTTAGTCGCGAACAACGGTTGTTGAAAGAGTTGTTTGCGAAGCGAAAGATACTTTCGTTTCGTTATGAGGATGCGCTGGCTTTGGTGGACTATAAGGAAGAACGTATCCGGAAGTTGGTCGATTCGGAGGTCGTCAGGGAGAACGGTTCGTTTCTCGAACTGGAAGATTCCTATTTGCAATTCTTCGAACAGATACTGGAGGTGAACGAGGAGATCAATATTTCGTTCGTCCATGAACATATCACTTATCTGAAAGATACGATATCCTATTTTCTTCAGGAAAACAACGAGACACAACGATACAGCTATCTGCGGAATATCAAACGGACACTGCGTAACATCGCCGTCACGACTCTTCGCAATGTGATCGACCTGAAACGGAATGTTGATAATACCTTTAAAAGCGAACCCAATTATAAGATAAAGAAACAGAAGCTGGTGCGCCTCGATGAAAAGCGCGAAGGCATCGAGGCGTTGATTCGGACGACAGAGGAACTTATCAACGGAAATGAGGAAGCCTTTTTCTGTATTGCTACGGATGAGGAGCTGGGGCATATTACCGATATGCTGAGGCTTCAGTTTTACGAATGCAGCCACAACCTGATCGAGATCCAGAAACAGATTATCAGTTATTTGAATCAAATCGAGTATCAGAGCCGGATATTGGTAAAAGTTCGCCAGCTGAAATACCTGAAAGACCAGTTTGAGTTGGAAAGCAAGACGAATATCCGGGAAGTGCTGGCAGCCAAAGATCCCGTTTGCTTCGAGCCGTCGCCCACTTATCCGCTTCGTTTGTCGGTCGATTATCTGCGCAGCGGTGACGATGTGGTGGAAAGTATCCGTAAAGTATTTGTCCGTGTGAAGAAAAATGGTCGCCAGGCGAAGAAGATTGCTGGTAACATTGCCGGTGATTATCTTGTGACGCAGACGACGGAAGAAATATTTATCAATCTGGAAGAGGTGAAGAACGCGTTTCTGGCTTCGGGTAGCGACCTGTTCACTTTCGTGATGACTTACCGCTTTCCGAAAGAGGTAGATATTGACGAGCGTATCACCTTCTACTGTCAGATCATCTCCCAGTATTACGACGATTGTTCGGTCACTGACCGGTATGCTTCGGCCTATGGGGTCGAATATACTTTGGTGTATCCTAAATAAATATGAACTATGATTAAACAGACTGCTGAAATATTCGAGTTATTGAGCAAGGGCGGGTTTATCTCGTCGGATAGTACCGATCCGCATATCCGCCAGCTTTACAACCAGATAGACGGGAACCTTACGGAACTTTACGAACACTATGCTTCGATCAACTTTTTCCTCGAAAGCGGCAACGAATACTATTATTTTGCCCGCCGTGAAACCCGTGCCGAACTGGAGCGTAAGCTGGAAATCGCCATGCGATGGATCGATGTGCTCGACTTTGTCAAAACGTATGATAACTCCTTTGCCCCCGGTTTCCGTTTCCAGCCGTCCGATATCCTGGTGCGGCTTAAGTTGGATGCCGAACTGAAGGAGAAACTCGGCGGACTAAAGAAATATACGGGAAAGGAGAAGCAGGACGAGATACTCGAAAAGGTACTGAACGATCTGAAACGTGACGGGTTCATCGAGTTGGAGAACGAGATCACATCGACCTATAAGGTTGTTGCTGCTTTTAATTATCTGGAAGAATTAGTAACCTGTATCAATATACCAGAAGAAACGCAAAATGAGATACCTGAATAGAATTGTTTTTATCAACAGCGCCCGGGTGAATTATGCCGATATCCCGGTCGACGGCAATGTGCATTTCATCGGAACCCAGGGAGTGGGGAAGAGTACCGTGCTGCGTGCCTTGCTCTTTTTCTATAATGCGGATAAGATGAAACTGGGAATTTCGAAAGAGAAGAAAAGTTTCGACGAATACTATTTCCCGTATGCCAATTCATATGTGATCTACGAAGTAAAGCGCGATGAGGGTTGTTATCTTGTGATGGCGTTCCGTTCGCAGGGACGTGCCTGTTTCCGTTTTCTCGATATTGCCTACGACAAGGATTTCTTTATTTCCCCGGAGGGGCGTGCCTTCGACGGTTGGGATCAGATACGCGAAGCATTGGGTCGTAAGGTGTATTATAGCCGAAAGATCGAGAAATACGAAGAATACCGGAATATCATCTTTGGGAATAACAAGGGACTGCTGCCTGAGTTTCGCAAGTTTGCCATCACCGAAAGCAGCCAGTATCAGAATATTCCTCGTACGATACAGAATGTCTTCCTTAATTCAAAACTGGAAGCCTCGTTTATTAAAGATACGATCATCATGTCGCTGAGCGAAGAAAATGCGACGATTGACCTGAGTCAATATGCTGATCATCTCAAAGGATTCGAGGAAGAGTATAAGGATATCAGCCTGTGGCATGCAAAGGACAGGAACGGAAATGTACTGGTACGTAAACAGGCGGAGAAAGCTATCGATGTGCACCGGACGCTGCTTTATCATGAACAGGAGCGGAAAGAATTGTCGCACGAACTGAACTTTGCCTACCGCCTTGCCGGCGAAGAACTTCCCCTTCGTGAACGGCAACTTTCCGAGCAACAGGAAAAGTTGAGAAAGACGGAAATGCAATTGAGCGAACTGGCGAATAAATACCAAGAGAAGAAAATACAGATCACATCCGATATCAAACTGTTGAACGATAAGTTGCAGCAGGCCCGTGAACAGAAGAAACGATACGAACAACTGAATATCGGTGAGATCGAACGGCGGGTGAATGCTCGCGAAAGTGTAGCCAATGAAAAGGCGGGACTGGAAGAACAGTTGAGTATCCTAACAGATCGTTTTACACATATCCGCCAAAAGTTCGCTTTGCTGGAAGAGCAGGAGAAGGCACAATTCACTACTTTCAAAAATGCCAAAGAGACAGAAGCGATCGGTCTGCAACAACGGCTCTTTGAGAAGAAAGAGCAACTTCGCAAACAACAGGAACAACTGATCCGCGAAATAAAGGAGCAGGAGGAAGAAAAGGTGAACAGCGCCCGCGGAAAGATCGACCGGAAAAAGGAAGAACTTTCAGGTCTGGCCATCCGGAAGGTGGAAATCGGTCACCAGGTGTTCTATGAAAAAGAAATCAGGAGTTGTAAAGAAGAACAAGCGGTTTTGCAAGGAGAGATCAAGGAAGATATGCTGAAGAAAGAAACCTGCAACCGCCGTATAAAAAGCAATACCCGCGAATGGGAACTGGAGGGACAGGCTTTGGAACGTGAAACGACTTCCGCGCAAAAAGAACTGTCACGCCGGATAGAGGAGGCTGACCGCCATATCGCAGGGATTGCAACTCTTCTGAAGAGCCGGCAGGGGTCGCTCTACGAGTGGCTGAATCGTGAATATCCCGGATGGGAAGACACGATCGGGAAGGTGATCGACGAGAAGCAAGTCCTGTTCCATACCGGACTCGGTCCGCAGTTGATGGAAAAGCTATCTGCTACACTCTACGGTGTCAAACTTGATTTGTCGGGAATCGGCAAAGTGGTGAAGACCATTGGCGAATATGAAGAGGAACAGCAGGAGTTACGGACACAGTTACAGGAACTGAAAAAGCAGTTCAACGACCTGTCTGTCCGCAAGGAAGAAGAGGCTGTCCGTCTCAAAAAGAAATATCAGCCTTTGATAAAGGCTGACAAGGAAGAGGTGATCCGGCTGGATTACCGCAACGAACAGCATCAGTTGAAATTGCAGCAACTGGCGGCAACGCTGATCACCTGGCAGCAAAAGGCGGCTGACGAGAAGGCGGCCCGGTTACTACAGGTGGAAGAGCAGGTGCGCCGTGTCACCGCCCAACGGATGGAGGCGGAAGAGGAATGGCAGAAATCGGTTGCTGTCCTGGATAAACGGATCAAAGCCAAAGAAAAAGAGTTCCGGCTACGGGGCAAAGAAGAATCAGAACAGGTAGAAACTGCTACAGCTTTGTTGCACGCCGGAATTGCCGCTGCTGGGACAAAGTTGAAAGAAACATTGGTAGTCCTGCAACAAGAATATGCCAAAGAGTTGGCTGGTGAAGGCGCGGATACTTCCCGGATAACGGCGGTGACGGATCGGATCGGGAAACTGGAAAACGAACTGCGTTTCATCGAAGATAACCGGACGTTGGTGATCGAATACCGCAAGGATAAGCGGGAACTGATCGATCGGATGGACGAGTTTCGTAACGACAAGCAACTGAAAGAAAAGGAACTGGCCGGTGAGCAGGGGAAATACGAACAGAAACGTTTGTCACTGCTCCGTGAAGCAGGAGAACAACGGGGTGCGCTGGAGGAACTGAACCGTTTGCTGGAGGAACTGAGGGAGGATATCCGGCGGACAAAAGAATTTTGCCGGCAGGAGGATTGTCCGGCCGAACTGTTGTCGGGTGCTGAAAAGGAAACCGGAAAACGTTGTAAGTCGCTGGTGGAAGAGTTGATCCGCAACCATTTCCGTATCATCGAGCGGGAGAAGGATTTGCGGGAGGCTGTGAACCGCTTCACCGGCAATTTCTCCGAACAGAACACCTTCCATTTCCGTACCCGCCTGACGACTCAGGATGATTTTATGGATTTCGCTTCCGAACTGACTGACTTTATCGACAACGACAAGATCGCCGAGTTCGAACAACGTTCCAATAAGGCTTACACCGATATTATTCGGCAGATCGGAAAGGAAGTTTCGGATATGATGTCGCGGGAAGGAGCTATACAGAAGGTGATCAACGATATCAATGACGATTTTGTGGAACGCAACTTTGCCGGAGTAATCAAAAGCATTGCCCTTCGTGCCATGCCGAGCGAGAATAAGATCATGCAGTTGATGCAGACCATACGCGACTTCAACGAGGAGCATCTTTTCAGCCTGGGAAGTTTCGACCTTTTCTCCGGCTCTGCTGAGAAACAGGAGGAGAACAACCGGAAGGCAGTCGGTTATCTGCAATCGCTGGTGAAAGAGTTGTCACTAACAAGCGAGAAGGAACTAACCCTGTCCGACACCTTCGACCTGCAATTCCGCATCGTGGAGAACGATAACGACAGCGGATGGGTGGAAAAACTGGCCAATGTGGGTTCCGATGGGACAGACGTGTTAGTAAAGGCCATGATTAATATCATGCTGCTCAATGTGTTCAAAGAAAAGGCTTCCCGTCGTTTCAGTGATTTCCGGCTGCATTGTATGATGGATGAGATCGGCAAACTGCATCCGAACAACATACAAGGTATCCTTAACTTTGCTAACAGCCGCAATATCCTGCTGGTGAATTGTTCGCCTACTTCCTACCGGGCGACGGATTATCGCTATACCTATATATTAAATAAGGACAGCCAGAATATCACAGTCGTTAAACGTTTGATCCGGAAGGAGGCCGAATCATGAAGCTTTCGTTGGCGGATGCCCGTAAATTGTTGCGGCTAGGGAGGGGAGAAAAGCTTCCTTCCAGCCAGTTTAATAATGCATTGTCTGCTTTGTTGCTGGAAGAAGAGGTGTTGCAAATCCTTCCGAAAGGGAGTCGGAAAACTTATTATGTCCGGAATCAAGCTACGCTCGATGACTTTCTTTACAACCGTTTCAATGTAAGTAACCTATCGCTCTATGTCGAAACACTGGAAAAGGAAGACTTGCTCCGTGCTGATTTAGCACGTCAGGTAGGTGATACAAAAATTCGTTCGGTGAGAAGTTTTAAGGGTTTCTGTGTGAACAGTTACCAGCCTTTGGAATCTATGTTTAACGGGAAACCGTTTGTTGTCTCACCTGTTGAGGGAAGTTATTTGTTTATTTCCGATTTTGAATCGTTTGTTCCGGATCAGGAAATTACGATTGTCGGTATGGAGAATCCGGAGAACTTTCGTTATATCCGTCAGCAAGCCTATCTGTTCAATAACATAACGCCTCTGTTTGTTTGCCGCTATCCTCAGACACAGAGTAAAGATCTGGTCCGTTGGTTGGCAGCTATACCGAATCCGTATCTTCATTTCGGTGATTTCGATCCGGCAGGTTTGAATGTGTTCAGTAATGAATATTTTCCTTATCTGGCGGGGAAGGCTCATTATTTTGTACCGGATGATATAGAAGAGTGGTTGAATAGAGGAAGCCGGGAGAGATATGATAAGCAGTCGTTTAACTTATCACCCGAATGTCTGGAGTTGCCGGAAGTTCAAAAGTTGGTAGGACTGATCCGTAAACATAAAAGAGGACTCGACCAGGAGGTTTTTATCCGTTTTGAGTGATTTTATAGGTAAATAGAGACAATCTTAATCGGTAATGAGATGATTTTATTACTGAAAAAAAGAATGCCGGGGTATATTTGCAATTCATTCAATTAACAAATCATGAATAAACGAGTATTAAGTTTAACCTTATTATTAGCCTGTCTGGGATTAATGACCATGCAGGCGGAAGGCCGGAAAGTCGAATCATTTAATTCCGGCTGGTCATTTAAAAAAGCTCCGGCGGAAAAGGAACTGGCTATCAATGCCCCGAAATGGGATAAGGGATGGTCGGAAGTTGAAATCCCTCATACCTGGAATGCAAAAGATATGCAGGTACAGGCCAATAGTTTTTATGAAGGGGCGGCTTATTATAAAAAACAATATTTCTTCCCGGCTGAACTGAAAGATAAACGTGTCTTTTTACGGTTTGAGGGAGTCGGCTCCTGTGCAGAAGTTTTTGTGAACGGCATGCTGGCTACTTCCCATAAAGGCGGATATTCTGCTTTTGCCTGTGAGATCAGTCCGCTATTGAAGGCTGGAGAGGAGAATGAGATTATCGTGAAAGCGGATAATAAATCACGTCCCGATGTGATCCCTGTTAATCATAATTTGTTTGGCGTATATGGCGGTATCTATCGTCCGGTGTGGCTGGTTGTCACTGAACCGTATAATATAAGTGTGACCGATTGTGCATCTCCCGGTGTTTATATCACCCAGAAGAATGTATCGAAGAAACAGGCAGATGTAAAAGTGAAGGTAAAGCTCGACAACGGAACTCTGCAACCCGCTCCTGTTACTTTGCAGAATACGATTTACGATCAGGAAGGAAAGCAGGTGGCTACCCATAGCCAGTCTTTCGAACTGTCGGCACAGGGTGAGCAGGCCTATGAATCTTCTTTTACGATAAAGAAACCGACTTTGTGGCAGGGGCGTGAAAATCCTTATCTGTATAAGGTTGTCAGCCGTTTGATTAAAGACGGACAGGTGATTGATGAAATGGTACAGCCGTTGGGGTTGCGTAAATATGAAATTGTTGCCGGCAAAGGTTTCTATCTGAATGGTGAGAAATATCCGATGTATGGTGTTACCCGTCATCAGGACTGGTGGGGGCTGGGAAGTGCCTTGAAGAACGAAAACCATGATTTCGACCTGGCTACGATTATGGATGTCGGTGCGACAACCGTTCGTTTTGCCCACTATCAGCAATCCGATTATCTGTATTCTCGTTGTGACAGTCTGGGGTTGATTATTTGGGCGGAGATACCGTTTGTAAACCGTGTGACCGGGCAGGAAGCGGAGAATTGCCGTAACCAGTTGCGTGAAATGATCCGCCAGAGCTTCAATCATCCTTCTATCTATGTGTGGGGATTGCATAATGAGGTATATCAGCCGCACCAATATACAAAAGAACTGACCCAGTCTTTGCATGACCTGGCTAAAACGGAAGACCCGGACCGTTATACGGTTTCGGTGAACGGATACGGACATATGGAGCATCCGGTTAACCTGGTTGCCGATATTCAGGGTATGAACCGCTATTTCGGTTGGTATGAAAAGAAAATACAGGATATCAAACCCTGGGTGGAGAATCTGGAGAAAGAATATCCGCATCAGAAACTGATGCTGACCGAATATGGTGCAGATGCCAACCTGAATCATCAGACGGAGTATCTGGGAGATGCGCTGAACTGGACGAAAGAGTTCTATCCCGAAACATTCGCTACCAAAACGCACGAATATCAGTGGAGTGTGATCGCTGCCCATCCGTATATCATTGCTTCTTATCTTTGGAATACGTTTGATTTCTGTGCTCCGATGTGGGTGCGTGGCGGTGTTCCGGCACGTAATATGAAAGGTCTGGTAACATTCGACCGTAAAATAAAGAAAGATTCTTATTTCTGGTACAAGGCAAACTGGAGCAAAGAACCTGTACTGTATCTGACTCAACGTCGTAACTGGGACCGTGAGAAAAAGGAAACGTCTGTGACTGTTTATTCAAATATCGGTACGCCGAAAGTGTATCTGAACGGAAAGGAACTGACCGGTATCCGTGAAGGTTATACGCCCGTACATTATATTATAGATAACATTACGCTCGATATGGGCAAAAATATCGTAAAGACGGTTGTTGTGAAAAACGGCAAGACGTACGAAGATGAAATCGAGTGGGTATATAATGGCGAGAAGAAACGTGATTCGGACCAGTCGGTGAACAAGGAAGAACATGCCGGATTCTGATCTCTCTCTGAACTAAACGATAAATGAAACTCCCGGTGTTTCCTGTCAGACGGCAGGATAGCACCGGGAGTCTTTTTTACCATCCGTTATAGTGCATTTGTTTCTTATTGAATTTGTCTTTGGGCTTTTCAATGCCTGTCGGATAGCCTACCGGAATGACAGTCAGCGGAACGATGTGTTCCGGTAAGTGTAAAGCCTCCCGAACTACTTTCATCCGTTCAGGATACGGATAAGCTGCTGTCCAGACGGCTCCCAGTCCCAAAGATTCGGCTGCCAGTAATACGTTTTGTGCGGCAGCGGAACAGTCCAGTTGCCAGGCGTTATTGGACTTCGCTGTATCTCCGCAAACGATAATAGCTTGCTTGGTCTCTTTTAACATACGAGCCAGAGGGAGTCCGTCTCCCATTGTATCCAGAATGTCCCGGTCTGTTACGATGATAAATTCCCATGGACGGCGGTCTCTGGAAGAAGGGGCGGCCATTCCTGCACGTACCAGTGTCTCCAGTTTCTCTTTTTCAACCGGACGTTCAGTGTATTTGCGTACGCTTTTGCGGTTGAAGATTGTCTCCAATGTTTCATTAACCTCTTTATTGTCTTTAGATTCCGTATTGTTATTACAGGCAATCAAAGCAGATAATAATACGATAAAAGAATATTTCCATTTCATATTGCAAACATACGAATTGATTTGGAAAAAAATCCGGAATCGAATCATATTATTACTACCTTTGTAAATCACGTTAATAGTTCATATTATGTCAACCAATTCAATAAACAGACGTCGGGAAGATCTGATAAAACAGATCAGCCAGATAGAAGATGAGGAGTTGCTGATTTCTTTGGAAGATCAGATTTTTACTTATCAGCAAGGAGCGCGTGAGCCATTATCCTGTCCTGAAAGTATGCAAATTCGTTCGGTAGCCCATTTTCGTAGTTTGATAGATCAGGTGTTGGAAGATGACCGGAACGGAAAGATGCTGGATGCCGATGAGGTTTTTGCTGAGTTGGAAAAAGAATGGGGCATTGAAGAGGAGGCTAGAAATAGATGAAAAAGTTGAAACGTATTATCTCTCCGTTGGCTAAAAAGCAATTAAAGGAACTGAAAGATTTTAATCAGATTTTGTATGGAACATCAAGAGCCAATCAAATTTACTTTTCAATAAAAGATTGTCTTCAAGTTTTAACTGATTTTCCGGGTTTAGGATATATAGAACCAACATTGCAGGATTATCCTCAATGTTTCCGTACTTTTGTTCAGCATTCGAATTTGAAAATCATTTACTGGATAGAAGATGGTGCTATAAAAATAGCCATGTTTTTTGGAACTCACCAGAAACCGGAAAAGTTGCGTTATACAATAGAACATACTTCCGATTGGGTGTGTGAAGATATGGAACCTTACGGCTAACCTTATTTCTGACATTCGAAGCAATAATAAATACTTCCTCCTAAATAATTTTCCTTCCGTATATTTTCTCCGCAGACCGGACATGGTTTTCCGACGGTATTTTTAGATAAAATGGGAATATAACCTCCTTTCTTACCGAACAGGTCGGTTTCAGAATTGCGGCCGCCGGCTAGATAAATATCCTGAAGCGTATCTTTAACGCAATGAAACAAAGTGTCTTTCTGTTTATCCGATAATGTGCTGATGCGTGTTTTAGGATGGATACGAGCCTTGAAGAGAATATCCTGTAAAACACCGTTTCCCAGACCTGGGATTGTTTGTTCGGTGGCCAGGAATGCTTTGGCTGTTTTCTTTTGTTTTTCTTCGCTGTTTATCAGGCTCAGGAAATAGGTTTTGTTGAAAGCATCGGAAAGAACCTGCGGTTTGCTTCGTGCCCCATCACGATAGGGGGAGAAATTACATTCAAAAGAATCAGCCGGGAAACACCAGATTCCGCCGTACATTCGGGCAGAACCCATGATACAACTTTCATCCTCGAAGGCAATCAGTAACTGATGTTTTTCCGGCAGCTTTTTTCCGGGAGCATAATAACAAATATTCATCCCGTCTCCGAAAAGTAACCGTACATCCTCGATTTCCACTTCAACCAACCCTCCGTAAGCATGTGCTTCTCCGACAGTTTTATGGAGTAACTTATCACTGTAACCGGCAGGGTCTCCATAATACCAGACAAATTTATGCGGGGTATATCCGGCACTGACAAAAGAGATTCTCTTTCCTTTAATCGTTTGATTTAATTGTTCCGACAGGATCAGGGCTTCCGGTGCTTCTATCATTTTTAATAGGTTAATTTGTTATATATGATTTTTATAGTGTAAATATACGAATATATCTATAACTATTGCCCCATCTGCCTGTACGTTTCGATTTGGGATTTACAGATTTGTTCGGTTATATCGCGCAACCTTTCTACTTTAGGAAATAGTGCTTCTATCTCCTCCTTGGTGACAACGAATTTAGAATTATATCTTGCTTCTACATAGGCCAGGCGGAGCAGTTCAAATAATCGCTTTTCTTCCTTTGGCTTTCGGGGAAAGATTTTCTGTAATTCGGGCGAATATTTATGGGTTGCACCTAACAGTTTTGACAGGTTATGTTGCTTGCTGTTTTTCAGGGTATGGACTAAACGCAGTGCATAGAAATAATTCTCACAGGCTTGATGCAAATCGAAAGAAGCTAAATTATATCTTCCTTTTTCATAATCAAAAGAAGCGTGATCTATGAAATAACCAGCCTTTTCAAACTTCTCGTTAAAATACTCTTGGGACTGTTGCGTGATCTCCTGAAAGTTCAGCTTTCGGGGACGTTCCAGTTTGTAATTTCCACTGTCGTATAACATAATCCCTTGTTTTTGGATGCTGGTATAGAAATATCTTCCTTCCGACAGGTCGGAGTTCAATTTCTCTATATCGTCGTTGATAAATTGAATAGGAACCTGGTTGTCGGGACGTTTATAATATTTGTCATCCACAGTATCCAGTAGATGTCCTACCTCACGAACGTCTTCATTGCTGGTAACTACCAATAGATCGTAGTCGCTCATAAAAGAAGTGAGGATGCCGAATTCATCCCGTTCGTCATATTCCACAAATGTTCCCCTGGCGTAACTTCCGTACAGGATAATCATTTCGCAATGGGGCACTCTTTCCAGTATCAGAGTGACGATCTGTTGCAAATCGTTTTTTGCATAATCAGGTAAGTGGGAATAAGACGTTTTCATTTAGCATTCCAATTTTTATGTTATACATCGGTAAAGATACATGATTTTTCCGTTTCTTATTCCTACTATTGATATTTGTGTGTTTTGTGATGAGGTGTTGTTGCGGAACAGTTTTCTCCACCAGAGGAGAAAGTTGCCGGTGAATTTAAAATAAATTACTTTTCCTTTTGATGTTACCGTTTGGTAACTTAGTTTTGTTGCCGAGTGGTAACAAAGATATAAAGTATGGAAAAAGAAGTAGTAAGAACGAATAAAAACAGAGAGTTGACAGAGCTGGCTTTGTTGAAGGCTGTGGATGACCTGATAGAAGAAGATGGTTTCGAAAATCTGGGAATTAATGCGGTTGCGGCCAAAGCCGGATTATCCAAAATGCTGATTTATCGTTATTTTGAATCGCTGGACGGATTGATTGTTGCTTATATCGAACGGAATGATTACTGGATTAATTTGGAACCGGAACTGCCGGAAGTGGCGAACTTGGGGGAGTTTGTCAAGAAACTGTTTCGTGACCAAATCACGATGTTGCGTAACAGTTATACGTTGAGGCGGTTGTATCGCTGGGAACTTTCGGCCAAAAATAAAGTAATCAAAGAATTGCGTGAGAGGAGGGAGGCGAAGGGTATCTGGCTGATCGATGCTGTCAGCCGGTTGACGGACTGGCCGAAAGCGGATATTGCCGTTATAGCGACGGTTCTCACATCTTCTATCACTTATCTGGTTATGTTGGAAGAGAATTGTCCGGTCTACAACGGCTTCAAATTGCAGAGTGAGACCGGCTGGGAAGAATTGGAAAAAGGAATAGACCTGTTGATTGATAATTGGATTAAAAATTATAGAAATGCATAAGTATGGAATTATTTTAGGAGCTTGTATGGCACTGTTGGCCTGCTGCTCCTGTAACAACGATTTGGTTGAGTATAAGAGTAATGACTTAAAGATTACCTTGCAGAAAGGCGAATCATGGTTGCACGATTTTCCCTTGTTTTTAGGAATCAGTAGAAAGAATCCTCCCCAGATAGCAATCTGGTTGGAAGATAAGGATGGAAATTATCTGTCGACTGTCTATGTGACGCATAAGATTGCGACTCAAAGCTGGCTGATGGCCGGTAAGAACAGAAAGAAAGAAGCATTGCCGCATTGGTGTTATTCCCGTGGGGTGAAATATGGCGACGGTCTTTATTTGCCGACTAAAAAGGAACCTTTCACCGACGGTCTGACCGGCGCTACGCCGCATTCCGGATTCGATGTGAAGATGCAACCGGCAGGCGGTCTGAAGCAGTTCCGTATAAAAATAGAAATCAACCATTCGACTGATTTTAATGAGAGTTATCCCAAATCGGCTCAGGAGGGAGATGATAATTATTCGGGAGGAAAAGAAGGGAGCGGACAACCGGCTGTTGTTTATGCCGCAGATATCGACCTGACATCCGGCGTTACATCGTATGTCGCCAGCCTTATCGGCCATAGTTCGCCTGACGGAAGCAATGGGCAACTATATACGGATACTTCCACCCTGACTTCCGCTTTGAAGATTGTCGAACAAATAACCATAACGATTCAGCCATGAAACAATATCTATTTGTCATGCTTTTCTTTCTGATACCGTTTTTTTCGAAAGGACAGAGGGAATGTAACCCTGTCCGGTATCAGGTAACCGTCAGTACGGGTATTCCGATGAGTACTCCTTCGACAGTCCCTTTCGCATTGGAAGGCAGGGCGTTGTATTCTCTCAGTAGCCGCTTTGCTGCCGGGGTGGGAACCGGATTTTCCCTTTATGATAAGGAAGCACTGATTCCTTTGGCGGGAAACCTACAATTCAACCTGTTGAAACCGGGTAGGTTCACTCCGTATCTGGATTGCGCGGCCGGCTATTCTTTTGCACCGGCAAGTAAAGTGGACGGAGGATTTTATTTGTTCCCGTCTGTGGGTATCCGGATGAACTTATTGTCTGATAAGGAGATGTTGTTTTCCCTGGGATACGGATTGCAGGATTTAAAGCGCTTACAAGAATATTCAACCCCTTATCTTGATTCTTCCTATGAAGAATCGTTGAGTTTTCATAGCCTCTCCTTTAAGCTGGGGATTGTTTTTTGAACTTTATTAAACTCGTTTTTTCCGAAAAGAAGAAAAACAAACGTACCTTTGTTGTGTTATTACTAACGATAACAGCAAAGATTTATGAGAAAAAGAAACAATTGGCAACTTATCAAAGGTCAGCCACTTACCGAATTGGATAAAAAGATTCTCTACCTCCAGAATAAAGGTCATTTGGTACCTTCCCGGAAATTGATTAAAACAGAAGAACAGATTGAAGGTATCCGCAGAAGCGGGGTTGTAAATTCAGGTATTCTCGATTTGGTGGGAAAAGAAATAAAAGCCGGAATGTCGACAGCCGCAATAGATAAACTGGTCTATGACTATACGGTTGACCACGGTGCTATCCCGGCCCCGCTGAATTTTGAAGGATTCCCGAAGAGCGTGTGCACTTCCATCAATGAAGTGGTCTGCCACGGTATCCCCAGCGAAAAAGAGATATTAAAGGAGGGAGATATTATCAATGTGGATGTTTCGACAATCCTGGACGGTTATTATTCGGATGCTTCGCGAATGTTTATGATTGGCAAGGTTTCTCCTAAAGAAGAGAAACTGGTGCGTGTGGCAAAAGAGTGTCTGGAAATAGGAATGAAGGCAGCTAAGCCATTCGGTTTTGTAGGTGATATAGGTCATGCCATCCAGAAACATGCGGAAAAGAACGGTTTTTCCGTTGTCCGTGATTTGTGCGGGCATGGGGTAGGACTGGAATTTCATGAAGAACCCGAAGTAACTCATTTCGGACGTAAGGGTACCGGCATGTTACTGGTCCCGGGAATGGTCTTTACGATTGAACCGATGATTAATATGGGTACATATCGTGTTTATATTGCCGAAGAAGATGGCTGGACGGTAATAACCGACGACGAACTTCCTTCCGCCCAATGGGAACACACATTCGTGATGCGTGAAAACGGACTGGAAATATTATCGGACTAAACACCGATTCAAAGATAAGGGACCTTTGAAATCAAAATAAGGGACTTTTGTTTGCAAAGCATATATGTTTCGTAATCAAAGCATATATGTTTTGTAAGTACTATTTATCCGAATGTTTTTCCTTGCATCTGTCGGGTTGCAAATAATCCCATTCCTGAAGTTTTCCATCCAGTAATTTGAAACGGTATAGCCCATCCTGAAGGTCCTCATATCCGAGCGTTTCCTGATAGCCTTTTGCTGTTTGTTTGACTTCGAGCCTTTTATAAGTCTTCCCCATAATGGCAATAACTTCTATTTTAGTCATTCCCAATTCTAATTTTTGTATATTGTTATCTGCGTTCTTGGCATTATTAAAGGTTGTTCCGCAAGAAGTAAACAAGCATATTGAAAAACAGGAGAATAATATGTATTTAATTAGATTCATAACGCTTTTGTTTTAGATGGTGATAAATCGGGTGCAATATACGATAATTACATAATAAATAAGGGAAGGAAATAAAAAAAGCGATACAAGTTGTATCGCTTCTGCACGGAAGGAGAGGCTCGAACTCCCGACACCTGGTTTTGGAGACCAGTGCTCTACCAACTGAGCTACTTCCGTATTGCGGGTGCAAAGGTAGGTTTTTATTTTTAATATGCAAGGCTTTTTCAGAAAAAGTGCAATTCTATTTTTACTTACCTGATAAAATCCAACGAAAAGCGAAACAATCGTCATATCTTTTTTTATCTTTGAAACCTTATAGAAAATATAATTAAATCTATATTGTATAAATACAATCAACAAAACATGGAAAACGAATTAGAAATGAATTCGAATCTTTTAGTCGAATTCTTGCAGAAACCTTCATCTGAGTTTACAAAGGCGGATATTATTTCTTTTATCCGCGAAAAAGGAATCAAGATGGTCAATTTTATGTATCCGGCAGGAGACGGCCGTCTGAAAACATTGAATTTTGTTATTAATAATGCAGCCTATCTGAATGCAATCCTTACCTGTGGTGAGCGTGTGGACGGTTCCAGCCTGTTCTCTTTTATTGAAGCCGGCAGTAGCGATCTGTATGTAATTCCCCGCTTCCGGACAGCTTTCGTCGACCCTTTTGCCGAGTTGCCGACAATCACTATGCTTTGTTCCTTCTTTAATAAAGATGGCGAACCGTTGGAAAGTTCTCCCGAATATACCTTGCATAAGGCAAGTAAAGCCTTTACGGAAGTAACAGGCATGGAGTTTCAGGCAATGGGCGAATTGGAGTATTATGTGATAGCGGAAGAGGAAGAATTATTCCCGGCAACCGACCAGCGCGGATATCATGAATCCGGCCCGTTCGCCAAATTCAATGAATTCCGTACCCAGTGCATGCAATATATTGCCCAGGCCGGCGGACAGATTAAATATGGTCATTCCGAAGTCGGTAACTTTACATTGAACGGAAAGATATATGAGCAAAACGAAATCGAGTTTCTACCAACCAAAGTGGAAGAAGCTGCCGACCAGTTGATGATTGCCAAATGGGTAATTCGTAATCTGGCTTATAGCTATGGTCTGGATATCACATTCGCTCCTAAGATTACAGTCGGAAAAGCCGGTTCGGGTTTGCATGTTCATATGCGAATTATGAAAGACGGTAAAAACCAGATGTTGGCCGACGGTGCTTTGTCTGAAACAGCCCGTAAAGCGATTGCCGGAATGATGCAACTGGCTCCTTCGATTACTGCGTTCGGAAATACGAATCCAACCTCTTACTTCCGTTTGGTTCCTCATCAGGAAGCTCCGACAAACGTTTGCTGGGGCGACCGGAACCGTTCGGTATTGGTACGTGTCCCCTTAGGCTGGGCTGCAAAAAAAGACATGTGTGTATTGGCTAACCCTCTGGAATCGGAAAGCCATTATGATACGACACAGAAACAGACGGTTGAGATGCGTTCGCCGGATGGTTCTGCCGATTTGTATCAGTTGTTGGCTGGATTGGCTGTCGCTTGTCGTCATGGTTTTGAGATAGAAAATGCGTTGGAAATAGCCGAAAAGACTTATGTAAATGTGAATATCCACCAGGAAGAAAACAAGGCCCGTCTGGAAACTCTAGACCAGTTACCCGACAGTTGTGCTGCTTCGGCCGAACGTCTGCAAAAACAACGGGCTGTCTTTGAGAAATATAATGTGTTTAGCCCGAGCATGATAGACGGTATAATCAAAAAGTTGAAGTCTTATAACGACTTTACCCTGAGAGATGATTTGAAAAATGACCCCGAAGGAATGCTTCGATTGGTAAATACTTATTTCCATTGCGGGTAAAGGCTGGAAAAAGGATAAAAGTTTATCGAATAAGTTTTTTGAGGACAGTTATCTGACATCATAAAACTTATTCGATCTTTATCTCTTTTATTTTTATAGTAATTATTAAAAACTTCGTTTAAAAGATATGGATGGCAGAAAAGGGATGAGGACAAATGCTTTATAATTACCTTCTTTTCTGTATACTGCATAAGGATTATTCCGGGCAGTAGCATTCAATAAAGAAAACTGCCAACAACTTGTTCCATGTTTCAGTTGTCGTTCCATAGTAAAATTAATATCCATGCGGAAATAATCTTTCAAGCGAATATTGGGATAATCCGGAATATAATTTATACTCTTTTCAAGGTACCCGCTATACGGACCGTTGGTTGTCGGTAATCCCATACTAGGATAAGACACTTCAGGGATGTAATAAGGAATCCCTGAACGATATTGCGTATTGGCAGACAATGTATTTCTTATCTTCCCTTTTGCATAGATGTCATAGCTGACAAATAATGAAATATCATGAGGTGCATCATATTTGAATGGATATTTTTTGCCTTTGAACTGTCTGTTGGAATGAGAGAGAGTATAAGAAAGCCAGGTGGTTAATTTATTTTTATTATACTGTCCCAGAAATTCGATACCGGTAGATTGCCCTTTGCCTGTTTGATAACCTGTATGAAAATCGAGATAATGCTCAAGATTTGATATTAATACAAGGTTATTCATTTTTTTGTAATACCCTTCAATAGAAAAGAGTAAATCAGGAATAGCATAATTCTTCCATCCGATTGAAATCTGGTTTGAATTAGGTAATACATTCTCACTGAATGGCATCCAGAAGTCCGTATTAATCGAATAATTCATCTCATTAACAGAATGGATCGGCTGATACATCCTGTCATAAGCAAGCATAATTTTATTATTATCGTTTATGAAAGTAGATAATTTGATTCTAGGTTCGATGACCAGTTTTGTTCTCGTTCCATTATGAAAAACAGACATCCGTATACCTGGTACCAACATGCTTTTTTTATTTTTTATCTCAGAATAAACAAAAAATGAAGTGGTAAACAAATTTTTCTGTCCGCTTTCCATGTTATTCTGAAAACCGTTCTGATTCTTGAACATATATTCCGGATAGTAAAATTGAGCTGAAAAGTCAAAGCCTCCAAAGAGGCTCAAGTTATTTGAAAGCTTATTTTCCAACGAATTCCTCCAGCCAAACTCTTGTAATTCGGAAGAGACCTGTTGTTTGATTTGCATAGCTGGAGTATGCAAATTCATATAATCAAAATTACCCAAATGGGAATAATAAACACTGGATGAAAGAAAACAGTTCTGCCGGATATTGGATGTCAACCGACCATACGCAGTAAGTGTTTTCCATCCCATTCCGAATTTATTTTTAGATTTCTCTCTGGTCTGCATATCTTTCTTTTTATTCAGACCGTATAAATCATCGTAGCTATTGAATACACCAAGCGACAATTTGGTTTTATCTGTCAGTTTCCATGATATTTTTCCGTTTATATCCCAAAAAGCAAACATAGAAGAACTCCAGTTCCCATTTGACGGAATGGATAAAAAGGCGTTCGTTAATAAGTCGAGGAATGACCGGCGAGCAGAAAATAGGTAACAGATTTTATTTTTTACAATAGGACCTTCTGTTGAAATGATTCCGGCCAGAGTACCGATATTTATTGAGTGATGATACGTCTGGTAATTCCCCTCTTTCAATTCAATAGAAGCGACTCCCGAAAGCCGGTTACCATAAATAGCTGGTATGCCACCTTTATACATATCTGCACTTAGTAAAATATCAGGATTAAAAATAGATATCAGTCCAAATGTATGATTCTGGTTATACACAGGTACATCATCTATCAAATAGAGTGTCTGATCATTCGTCCCGCCTCTTATATTCAGGCCGGAAGAACCTTCCATACCGGATGAAACACCCGGCATGAACTGCATTGTCTTTATTATATCCCTTTCTCCCAGAAAAAGAGGGGAAACAGATAGTTGAGATAAGTTTATTCGTAAGTTTCCTAATCCTTTGTTTTCAACCTTTTTATTATTATTGACCTGGAATACAACTTCGGGCAATTCGAGTCCGGGATACAGAGCAACAGATATTGTTGTATCTCTTTCGACTATAATATCCTTGATTACAGAAGAAAATCCCATGTAAGAAGCATGTAGTTTCAGTGTTCCGGCTTTTATTCTCATGCTGTAAAATCCATAATTATTACTTATGGAAGATTGTTCTCCGATTTGTATATGAGCGTTGGATAATATTTCTCCCGAATAGGCATCCGACACATATCCTTGAATAATTATTTCTTTATCGGAATATTGTGCAAATATCCTCCCTGTTAAACCCAAAAGTAAAAATATCAGTAATATTTTATTCATTTACATTTTCCTTTAATAACTGAATGTAATGACTTGTCTCATTCATTCCTGCAAAAATACCCAGACCATTCTCGATGTTAGAATACACTTGTATAGGCTGATATGTTATAGCAGAAATATCATTACTATATATTATTTTTGATAACTGCTGATAATAAGTCTTGCAATACTGATCGTATTCGGGAGCTGCAGAAATGACTTTTACTTCGATTTTGTGAGGCTCGGAATAAATAGGAGGAGTTGTATCCTCTGCATAATTCACTTTTCTGGGAATAAAATTCAACATATCCACCTGTGTAATGTTTTTATTTTTTATCCTCATAAATCCCTCATAATAAGCCGCACCGATCTCTTCGTCTATAATATCGGAATCGTTCAGACGGTTTATTCTGTCTATTAAAATATTGTTGGCAAAATATTCATCAAACTGATCGATAGTATCATTATCATGAATGGTATAAGCCGTAATATAGAGTGAGGATAATCCTAAATCTCCTTCGAAATCCGATAGTCTATAGATCATCTGTCCATTTGAAGAAACAAAACGTTCGAAATGTGAAGTTATACTATCTGGAACAGTCGTTTCCGCATATATGGTTTCATAAGGAGACAAGGATACTTCTATTTTATATGTTGCCTGCGACAAAGGATACTGGTCCAAAGTCAGTACACTATCCGGACAGATATCTTCATACAGGACCCGGTCGTTTTCAAATAATTTTACCTGTGCATGTTGAATTCCCCGGAAAGCATAACCGGTATTCATACGGTAGGTGGAATATAAGTAGACCTGTATCTTTTTTTTCGGATTAAGCAAACAGTTCACCACTAATCGATCCGATTCCGTTATTTCGGATTTTCCAGGAATATAATCGACTGTACAAGCTGAAAAGCAGATCAATAGGAATAAAATATAAAATCTGTCCATTTCATTTTTTTATTCTTCTGTTTGTAAAGGAATGATAGTCAGTTCGATTGTGTTGAGCACGAAAGCTCCTTTTCCTTTCATCCCTATATGGAGTAGCACCTTCTTTTTCTCGGACAACATTTTATTGTCAATAATTAATTTATTATTGAATTTCTCTGTATTCGCAGGGATTACCAGATTTTTATGTATAAAATTACATATATTTTCTGAGTCTTTGTCTGGCAGTTCTACCGAAAAATCAACTGTACGTTCAAAATCTGGGACTAGCATTGATATAAATTCTATATCCAATGTGTCCTTATCTGCTCTTCGGACCTGATACTCTTTTGGTATATTTGAACTAATACCTAAACTCATAGAATCAAATGCTTCTTTCTCACAACTCATCATTACGAAAATCATCATAACGAAACTAAATAAACTTACTGTTTTCATCTTCTTTTTTTAATTGATATATTTATATGACGTGAAAATTAGAAAAAACCCTATTGAACTGAGTTCTTGTTTTGAAATTGGAGTGGATTTTTTGAATCCACTCCAACAAAGTAATGTCAAACTCTTACTCTTAGAAGCTGACGTCCCTCTGGACCAAAGCTTCTGGTATAAATATAGAAATCTCCACTTCTAGGAAAGTTAGGAACCCAATAGGTTGAACCACTTGGTATCTCATTAGTTTCCCAAAGAGGTTTATATTGTGGCCCCAAACCTGTACAATAGTATTTTGTGGATAAAGCTTTCCATCCCCATAAGAACTTTGAAGAAGCATTTAAGCTGAATGCTACGCAGCCTCGGAGACTATCCCAGTTTGATTTAACATGAAATTTTCTTTTTTTGTGATTACTGGTTAATCCACACTGATTTATAACAATTTCATCTGCAAATACCGTTATTTCCTGATCTTCAAAAGATCTAGACATAGTGTTTCCATTCGCTGTTTTGTAATCATTATAATCTTGCAAATCTTTAAAAGAATGTATTTCACCTCCAATTATCACTTCTCCTTGTGTATTAATGATTTTTGAGTATTCCCAGTCCTTTGTAGGTAAATACATTGTCAAATCGTAATAATCTTCATCGTTGAAAATAAAAGTAGAGGAATACTCTTTTCTTAAGTTTTTGTACTCTTCAGCATCTTTTACATTATCAATACGACTGTCCACCTCTGTGAATAATTTGTACATTGATACAAATTCATTGGCTTTACTCCACGAAAGAACTTCTTCTTTTGACATACTTTTTAGTTTGTTCAAAGTTGCCTTAAATGAATCCATGTTTTCAAATTGTAGCATTTGATTATCTTCAATATTCGAAGATTTGGTAATAACCTTTTCATTGGTGTTTTTTGGTAAATTTTCCGAATCTTCAGAGCAAGATGTAAAAATAATTACACTACAAGCAAAGAATAAAAATAAGTTTTTCATACATTTTGTTGTTTAAATATTAATAAATAGAAAAATCTCCATATAATATATTATTACTAGTTGTTATAGATAACATATATTCTCCTTTGGATAAATTATCCAGATAAATATGTAGGGAAGACATAGTATCGGTATCAGCTATTTCTTCATAAATAGTTTTACCCGAATGATTGGTAACCGTAATTATCACAGGGCCGAGATTGCAATAGAATTGGAATACTATCTCTTTGCTGCTATCTTCGAGCCAGGCTTCAATGGGAGTGATTGCTTCAATTGATCTTTCATTTTTATTCTCTTTCTCTTGTACTTTTATGTTCCTTTTTGCAAATCCAGAGAAAGGGGGTATTAGACAAACCACAATTAATAATAATCTAAAAATCTTCATACTTGTTTTATTTTTGATTTTCTGAGGCAAAGGTAGTTGGACCGAAGAGAAGAGCAAAGACAAAAGGCTAAATACATATGTACAAACGGGTGCTGATTATCAGCTGTTTACAAATTAGTAATTGTACAAGGTGTTTAGTAAATAATTGAATTACAGGTGTGTATGGTGGTGTCCTTTGGATGGTTAGATTTATAGACAAAGAGAGTACTATGGCTCTGAAAGCATGTTTTTATAGCTCAAAGTTTAGTCAAAAATTCATGAAGGGACTTGTCTTCACCTATTATATCTAATTTTTTACGTAATCGTGAACGACGTCGACTTGCAGAGTCCGGATTTATGTTCAAGAGAATGGCTTCGGCTTGCGGATCTAAATCAAAAAAGCTAAGATAACAACATTCTATATCAGCTGGAGTGAATGATAAGATTTCATTTTTTAAAAGTTGAGGCAAGGAAATGTATATTTCATCTATTTGTGCTTGTATAATACCCCAGTCTTTCGCTGTGAGCGGTGATGTATTCGTTCCTGCTTTTACTGATTTAGATAATTTGATTATCTTTTTAGCTATAGATGATGCGAATAATTTTTCTTTGCGCACCTGCATTATCTCATTATTTATCTGTTCTAATTCTGTTTTTTGTTGTTCATACAATTTTTGTTGTTCTTCTAATTTATTTTGTTGTTCAATTTGTTCATTGCCAATTTATTATTATCTAATGTTATTTGTTGTTCATATATTTTTTTCGTTGTTTTCTTAACTTAATTTGAAAAATATATAAAATGACCAAGCAGATGATAATAAGGAGGATAACCAGGATAAAATTCCTTTGTTTGGCTATATGTAGTTGACTATTTTCTTTTAGAATTTTTTCTTGCTGATACTTTTTTTCTATCTTAAGGATATCTGATTCATTTTGCATGCTTGTAACAGAATCGCATGCAGCATCGTATTGTTCAAGATAATTCAGTGCATCTTCAATATGATTACTGGCTTTTGCTAACAAATACTGCTGATAAATAATACCGGCCGAGACATTTGCCTCTTTCATATGAATTTTGGCTTTTTCTAAATAAAAGCCAGCTTTTTCCAGATTACCACTTTGGGTATACATACTGCTTAAAGCCAGATAGGTAGATTTGTTGTTCTTCTTATTAACATCTAAAGACTGCAGATAATTCTCTTCAGCTTTCTGATAATCTCCTTTCATTTCATATAAATTACCAAGTCCGTTCGCAATAGAGGCCATAGCTTTACGATCATTTAATTCAGACACAATAGTATCAGCTTTTGTCATATACCATAACGCTTTGTTTACGGAATCTACTCTTGACCATGTATAAGCAATATCCCTTAATGCCAATGCATAGCTACGTTTATTGCCGGCTTTCAGAAAATAATCGGCTCCTTCTATATTCTTCTTTCGTGCTTCACCCGGCATATCTTTAAAAAGATATAAATCGGCGATGTAGGAAGAGAGGTATCCTGCTTGATTGTATACCCGGTTTGTACTCGCCGCTTCAAGAGCTTCCATATAAATCGTCATGGCTTTTTCAAATTCCTTATTTTCTACATACGAACGGCCCAAAAACAGACTGATGCGTGCCTGCTCTTCTGCTGTACCATGTTTTTTGTACCAAGTTTGTGCCTCGACTACCAGATTCGAAGAGGGCATATCTTCGTATATTTTATCTGCACTTTCACCTACAAGCATACACCATCTGGCCAGTTGCTTGTCGCTCATTTGTGCAGGGTTAGGAATGCTGTTTAACAGTGCATAAGCACTATCTGGATCTGTTCTCAATAAAGTTTCCGATTTGTTGAGAATGTCCTTTTGAGTACACTCATCTTTGCATGAGAATAATGAGAAGATTGATAAGAATAGAAATACTAGTTTCATAAAATATTATAATGACCAGATAAACTCTGAGTTAAATTTTTTCTCCAATCTGCGCGAAACTCGACGCAAAAGTATAAATATCATCATAATGAAAACAGAGTTACATATATTTATTGTAATACGTATTATCTATAGTTCCATTCTTTTGATCCCAATATTTCTAAATTAACGATACTGCTTATAAAACTAAACAGTCTTTGTTATTTATAGTATCTCCAGTTCTTCAAACATCCCTCTGTAAACCGCCGCCTTTTCCTCTAATGGTTTCGGATAGGCCCGTGATGAGGAAGGCATACGATATAATCTGAATCCCCGGTCCAGTAAGGTGAATGTCGAATAAGTTCCGACTTTCGGCTCTTCTGTCGGAGGCAATACCGATAAAATCGTATCCATCGCTTTTTGCCCTGTAACGACAATTGCTTTACATTCGGGTATTTGCGATAGGACTTCTTCTGGATTTATCGGTTTTATCACTTGCAGGAAATTATCGGAAGCATTATTCTTTAACCGGATTATTTCGACAGCCGTATCGCCGATACCGATACCTTTCTCCCGGCAGAAGGCTTTGGCTTTCTCTTCACTGAACGCCTTCTTTGTTTCAAGGAAATATTCTTTATTGCTATAAAACAATAGTCCGAGGATACGCCACATATCGTTCTGTATATTCGGATAGTAAAAGTTCATCGACCAACGTTGCATCGGAGGAGGAAAGCTCCCCAACATCAGCAATTTAGTCTGCTCCGGTAAAAAGAAACCTAACGGATGTAATTCTGAAACCATCGGGATATATATTATCGTTTTATTGTCTGTTGTTTTTTAGCGTGCATTTCCCTGGCAAAAGCATCATAGCCGATTGCCTGTATCCTTCTGATACAGGCCGGACGGTCGGAACGGAAGAGGATAGAAAATACTTTTCCGATGAAGTTATTGAACTTCTTGCATTCATCGATAGAACTGATTGTGCAGTCGGCACAACTTTTATAGTTATGCTCGATGTTACATGCCCGTATTTTACACCAGTCCGCTTTTTTATTCTCCCAGCATCCGGGGCATTGTTCTTTTACGAATTTGCGACAAGCACCGCAATACAGGCCACAAGCTGCAACGTATGCAGCGTCGGGTTGATATGTAAGGTTTTCCATACGATATAATAGATAAGATGATTATTTAGCTTTTACAGAAATACCAATCATAACGGTGGTCCCTTCGATATTATTCCATACCGAATGGGGAACTTTTCCGTTTACAAGGAATGATTCGTTTGCATTCACAATCTTTACTTCACCGTCTAATTCAATCCTTGCTTGTCCGCTGAATACGATAAACAAATGATTATGCTCATGAGTATGCAGGGAAGTCGGTCCACCACCTCCTTTTTCCAGATAGGCAATGGAACCATCTATAATTTCCCCGCAATCGGTAAATAACTTTTTTGCCAGGAAATGAATATGCTCCGGAGGGGTGATGAACTCTTTCATATACTCTTTATTTTACAGATTCTTCCCATTCAGCTGCTTTGAAGCCGACCAAGACCTGATTCTCGCTTACCAACAAAGGACGTTTGATAAGTTTGCCATCGGAAGCAAGTAGTTCTATCTGTTCCTTTTCACTCATGGAGGGCAATTTGTCTTTCAACTGCATGGCTTTATATACAAGACCACTGGTGTTGAAGAAGTTCTTCAGTGGTAATTTGCTGCGTCCTATCCATTCCGTCAACTCTTCAGCCGAAGGATGCTGGTCGATTATATGGCGGTCCTCATAAGCAACCTTATGTTCGTCCAACCATTTTTTTGCGTTCCGGCAGGTACTGCATTTCGGATATTCTAAAAATAGATATTTCATGCCTGTCTGATTTTATTTGTCTTTTTTACGTTGGTTTTTGGCATCTTCTTTGGCAAGAAGGACAATGTTGTAAACGAAATCAGTCATCCATTCTTCCGAATAGCCTAATGTCTCTTTGTATTTGCGGATGCTCCAGGCTGTTTTCTGGACACTGACCTCTTTCCATTCCGAACGAGTTACAATCTCATGGATTGTTTTTGCTGTCTGGTTATATAATAATTTTTTTACCAGCATGGAGAAACGGAACTTCCATTGCATCAGGTTATCCAGCAGGGAGAACAGGCCATTACAAAATCCCTGGAAAAGGAAAAAGTATGATTTGATGTCGTTTTGCGACTTACAGTTCTTTTTTACTGAGGCTTCTATTTCCTTGAAGAAACTTTCTTTCATGGCATAGTCCTGCATTAATATTTTGCGGACACGTGCCTTTTCTGCGATACCAGGCTTGTTATTTTGGGTAGGAATTTTCAGCATACGTTTGAAAAGGGCCATATCCGATAACATATTAATATTGGTAATACCCAACTGTACGGCCATTACCGCCTGATAATATACGCGGATTAATGTTACAAATTCTTCAACGGAGCCTTTTGATGTAGCTTCTGTTTCCTCTTTTTCTTTCTTGAATAGTTTAGAAATTATGTTCATGTGTATCTGTTATAAAATGATTACGGGGACAAAGATACTAAAACTTGTCCCCGTTTTAAGAATTTCTATTCAATTCTCTCAACTGTTACCTCCGGAAATTCTTCCATGAAAAGTAGTAGCTGGTTGTCGTCCGTACTTTTCCTGGCCTTTATAACCAGGGTGACAATGAAAGTATCGACGTTTGAATGACTGACTTTTTCCATTTGGTAGGAGACGAGCAGGTAACCTTTGTCGTTCAGAACCCGGGTTACCTTTTTTATGATATCTTTCTCATTGGTGGAAAAAATAATCATCGAACTTTTCATTCCCAGGCTTTTAAAGATATAACTTAGTAGCTCAAGTCCCATCAGAGTCAGTACGGTTGCCGCAACACCAATGCCGTACATTCCGGCACCGATTGCCAGGCCGATTCCGGCTGTTGCCCATATTCCTGCGGCAGTCGTCAGTCCGCGAACAAATTGTTTTTGTATGATAATGGTTCCCGCTCCGATAAAGCCGATACCACTAACAACCTGTGCCGCAACACGACTGGGGTCGAGCGAAACACTACTTTCCTGTATAATCTGCTGAAAACCGTATTGGGATACAATCATGATAAGGGCACTTCCCAGTGAGACCAGGAAATGTGTACGATAGCCGGCTTCTTTCGCCCTGTATTCCCGGTCAAGACCAATTACGGCACCAAGAATACCGGCAATAAATAATCTCAGAATAAAATCCCATAACATAATTGTATGCCTCCCTTGTTTATAATCCCAATACTACATTTTGAAGAATATATACTCCTGCACCGGCCAGATATCCGATCAAGGCCAGTAAGGATATGTTTTTCAGATACCAGATGAAATTGATGCGTTCCAATCCCATCACGACAACTCCGGCAGCTGAACCTATGATCAACATGCTGCCTCCAACTCCGGCGCAATAAGCCAGGAATTGCCAGAATATTCCGTCTTGAACAAAGTTTGCCATATAAGTCGGATCTGTTGCTGTTGCGATGATAGCATCTGTTGCAACCGGATACATGCCGATAGCTCCGGCTACCAGCGGAACATTATCAACTACGGCCGATAAAGTACCGATGATCAGGTTTACAGCATATACATTTCCGACAGTTTCGTCTAGCCAGAAAGCGAAATTTGTCAATACACCGCTACATCGCAGTGCGTCGACAGCCAAAAGGATTCCAAGAAAGAATAATAGGGTTGCTCCGTCTATACGGCGCACTATTTTTGACAGACGAAGTTTAAGATCTTCATTGACAATATCCCGTTTATACATTAATTCTGTATAGATCCATAAAATACCGACTCCCATCAGGATACCCATAAACGGAGGCAAATGAGTGATCGTTTTAAATATAGGGACGAATATAAGACATAATACGCCGAGTATCAGTATCGAGAGTTTTTCTTTGGTCTTTAATTCTTTGAGTAGTTCGTCATTTTCATTATAGGTAAATGCATCGGGCGGAGTCACTTTCCCATGGAGGAAACGCATCATAATGAGAACAGGTACTATCATTGATACCAGACTGGGCAAAATCAGGTGTGGAATAGTAGAGGATGAGGAAATGTTTCCTCTGACCCAAAGCATGATGGTAGTTACGTCTCCAATCGGTGACCAGGCCCCGCCACTGTTTGCAGCAATGATAATCACGCTGCCGAATACCCACCGTTCTTTGTAGTTCCCCAGTAGTTTCCGCATTAGCATAACCATAACGATGGAAGTTGTCAGGTTATCGAGTATGGCAGACATGAAAAAAGTAATAAATGCGACCAGAAGTAATAATTTTTTTTTCTGGTTGGTTTTGATACGGTTTGTGATAAACATGAAACCGCCGTGAGCGTCAATCAACTCCACGGTAATCATCGCGCCAATTAGGAAAATCAATGTTTCTGCAATTTCTCCGATACTGTCCAGTACCTGGTGTTCAACGACGAAGCGGGTACATTGTTCTACAAAAGGAAGATCTGCTATAGCCGGATAGGCATCCAGAAATTCTTTAAATTCTTCGGCTGATGCGGTCGGGATCAGATCAGGTGCAGCAAATGTGTATAAAACCCAAAGTATTGTTCCGGTCAGTAGGGCTGTTCCGGCTTTGTTCACCTTTAGCGGATGCTCTAAAGCTATACATAAGTATCCAATCAGAAAAACAAAAATCATTACTGTCAACATAGCAAATCTTCTTTTTCTTTTTAAATTCAGTTAATAGTCGCAAATGTAGGAATTATATGGGATTAACACTCCTTTTGGATGAAATGTTTTGAATTATCGTCCCAAAGAGTGCGAACTTTTTTTTCTTCAAAATTTTGATTGCTTCTTTCTTTATCATGTTTCGATGGGTATATAGAGATTATTATTAAGGTCTTGTTTTTAGGGAGCGGTAAATGGGACTCGAACCCACGACCCTTAGCTTGGGAAGCTAATGCTCTACCAACTGAGCTACTACCGCGTTGACAGGTGCAAAAGTATATAAATCTTTTGTTTTTTTGTACCTTTGACGCAAAAATATTTTATCAGATATGAATAAAGAAAAGCTTACGCTGATCAAGGTCGGCGGAAAGATCGTTGAGGAAGAGGAAACATTGAAAAGTTTGCTTCGGGATTTTTCTCATATAGAAGGTTTTAAAGCATTGGTACATGGCGGAGGACGTTCTGCAACTAAACTGGCGAGCCAGTTAGGCATCGAAAGTAAAATGGTGAATGGCCGTAGGGTGACGGACGTTGAAACACTGAAAGTGGTAACAATGGTATATGGCGGCCTGGTCAATAAAAATATTGTGGCCGGTTTGCAGGCGTTAGATGTGAATGCACTAGGCCTCACCGGAGCAGATATGAATCTGATGCGTTCGGATAAACGTCCGGTAGCTGAAGTCGATTATGGTTTTGTGGGAGATGTGAAAGAAGTGAATGCAGATTTGCTGGCCTCTCTGATCCATCAGGGCATTGTTCCGGTATTGGCTCCGCTGACCCATGACAAACAGGGGCATATGCTGAATACCAATGCTGATACGATTGCCGGTGAAGCTGCAAAAGCACTGGCTAAGCATTTTGATGTAACATTAGTTTTTTGTTTTGAGAAAAAAGGTGTATTGCGGGATGAGAATGATGATGAAAGCGTTATTCCGGAAATAGACCGTACGGTATTTAAACAATTGGTAGAAGAGGGGATTATCCAGGGAGGTATGATCCCTAAACTGGAAAACTCATTCCAGGCAATCGATGCAGGGGTGAAAGAGGTTATTATAACCCAGGCTTCTGAAATCCATCAGGGAAAAGGAACGAAAGTTTATTGATAAAATGAAAAGAGGAAAGTTCGAATATAACTTTCCTCTTTTCATTTTATTATTTGATACTTCTTATTTTTACGTTACGGAACCAGATCAGGGAATCACCATGTTTACCCTGTAATCCGATATATCCTTTTGTCGGAAGTTCTGCAAATGGCTTAGGCAACCAACTGGGGATTTCACTGCCGTCCGGGTTGACTGTTCCCGAAGTCCATTTGCTCATGTCCATTTCCGTTACTTTTTTACCATTCAGGATAACATTAATGCGTTGTCCGACACATCTGATGCGCATATGGTTCCATTCGCCGGGCTTTTTTACTATTTTGTCTTGTTTTGCACCCAGGTGGCCGTAAATGGCTCCGCACTTTTCATAAGGTTTGCCGTTTCCCCATTTTTCACAATGATCGTCGGCAATCTGTATTTCTACAGAATTGGGAATCCAATCTTTAGTATCGGTGCAATATACTACAACGCCGCTATTGGTTCCTACGTCGGTTTTGAAGTCCAGATCCAGTTCAAAGTTTTCATATTCGGTCTTTGTCCAAATGGATTCATCCTCCACTGCTGCAAGTACACCACCTGTCATACTCCAAACTTCAGGATTGTAGCTGGCATCGGAAAGGTTTTCTCCGAACAGGGGTTTCCATTTGTTGTCGGTGGCTGAAACACTAAGGGTGCTGATGATACCTAGAAAGAGAATTGAGAAATAAAAAAATCGTTTCATGTTATTGGATTTTAAGATAAAATAATTAGAAATTCAAAGATAGATAATCTGCTTTAATAAGCGAGTGAAAACTGGTTAAATTTATGGAAGTCTTTCGAATGATAACAAAATCGGTTAGTTTATACGAAATATAATGTTTTTTTATTGCTGTTTTCTTTTCTTTTATTTTATTATTTTTGTTTAAAAAAGGCTGGTGTCTGATTTCTGGATTAAATGTGATAAAATGTAAATACGATAAAAATATTAAATAGATACGTTAAGTTGAGTAGGGAAATTACAGGCATTAAAATAACTAATTTGTAAGAATTTCATAGACATACCAGGCCTGTATATATAATAAGGGATTGCTCGGGATGAGTGATCCCTTTCTTTTAATAGTTCCTTTTATTCCGGTATGTTTAATTTTATAAATAAACTCTTTACCTTTGGGGGGGACAAATTAACAACAATGGAAAAGAGTAAAACAATCGTTAATATAAATAATGTAGTAACCCGTTTACCGGAACTGCGTTTTGCTGAGCCGTTCAGTTGGAAAATCAATGAAGGGGAGCAATGGGCAATAGTCGGACCTAACGGAGCTGGTAAAACATTGATTGCAGACCTGATACAGCGCAAGTTTGCATTGAAAGAGGGAGAGGTGACGTTCGGTTATGATGACAAAATCAGTAATCTGATAAAAAGTATAGCATTCAAAGACATTTACTCATTAGCTGATTGCCGGAATTCTTATTACCAACAACGCTGGCACTCGACGGAAACCGATGAAGTGCCGACTGTAGAAGATATTTTGAAAGAATATTCCGGTACAACGGATTTACATCAGATACTCTCGTTTTTCGGTATTGAGGATTTGCTGCCTAAAAAACTTATTTTTCTTTCCAGCGGGGAACTCCGGAAATTTCTTGTCGTCCGTTCTTTATTGAACCATCCGCGTATTTTGATACTGGATAATCCTTTTATCGGTCTGGATGCGGCTTCGCGTGATGTGTTGGTTCATTTACTGCAACAAATGGCGAAGCTGGATAATGTACAGGTTATTCTATTGTTGTCGAATCCGGATGACATACCGGAGATGATAACTCACGTCCTGCCAGTCTATAACCGTACACCTTATCCTCCTCAGACACGGGCTGATTTCATGGGCCGGACAGACTTGTTGGCACATTTGTTTCCCGGTTATTCCGGGGATATTTCATTACCCGTATCGGTTAAAAAACCCTCTACCCATGAAGTGACGTTCCGTATGGAGCATGTCTCCATTAAATATGGTAGCCGCACTATTTTAAAAGAACTGGACTGGGAAGTGAAAAATGGAGAGAAATGGGCGTTATTCGGTCCCAATGGTGCCGGAAAATCAACTTTATTAAGTTTGATTTATGCAGATAACCCTCAATCTTACGCAAATACCTTATATTTGTTTGACCGGAAACGGGGATCGGGTGAGAGTATCTGGGATATAAAAAAGAGGATAGGATATGTTTCTCCGGAGATACATCTCTTTTATATGGAGAATGTGCCCACTTTAAATATCGTTGGTTCCGGATTTTTTGATTCTATCGGATTGTATCGTAAATGTACGGAAGAACAACAGTCTATAGCTTTGGCTTGGATGCGTGTCTTTGGGATTGAAGAATTGAAAGACCGTCCGTTCCTGACATTGTCTTCCGGGGAACAACGATTGGCTTTGCTGGCCCGGGCTTTTGTGAAAGATCCGGATTTAATTATTCTGGACGAGCCGTTGCACGGACTCGATATCAGTAATAAACGGAAGGCTGCCCGTATCATTGAGCAGTTTTGTGAACGGCCGGGAAAGACATTGATTTACGTCACTCATTATCCGCATGAATTACCTTCATGCGTTGATAAACGTTTTGAATTGATTAAACATGCTTAAAATATAATACCATGAAATTGAAAGTCACAGCTTTCTGGTTGGTTGTATTGGCTGCTTTGTTCATTTTTCTTCAGGAATATAGCAAGTTCCATTTCTTTTTTATCGAACAAAGTCAGTTATTTCAATTTACCGGTGAGTATATTTCTGAGAAACTGGCTATGCCTGGCGGGTTTGCGTTAACCTTATCTGAGTTTTTGGTGCAGTTTTTTATCTATCCCTATGCTGGTGCCGGAATTACTGCGGGACTGTTGCTGTTGACCGGATTAGGAATGAGAGGGATTGTTCGCCGGATCGCTTCGGACACGAATTGTTTCCTGCTTTATCTGATCCCGGTTGTTTTAATTATGTTCCTCCATTTTGATTTTAATTATCTGGTTTTTGGAACGATAGCATTCAATATGATGCTTTGTGCTTTGTATTTGTGCTTTTGTATATCGACAGATAAATGGCGGATGATAGCAGAGATTATTATAACACCTTTGCTTTATGGACTGGCCGGGTCTGTAGCATGTTTGTTCGCTTTGTCGGTGGTAGTATATGAGTTCTTTAATAAAACTCCCCGGTTTTACTGGTCGTTATTTTCTGTTGTTCTCGCTCTTCTTTGCGGGGTTTGCAGTGTCTATTTCTCGATGCTGGGGGAATATCGTTTTGCTTTCTTGCCGGATGCTTACTATCATACTGCATTGGAACCGAAAACTGTCATCTATTATTCATGGATTTCGTTGCCTCTGATCCTGATTGTCGCTTTTCTGTTGAGGAAAAGGAAGAAAGATACCAGTAAAAAACTCCTGATTGCCGGCGGACTCCTTCAGGTAATCCTTTTATTTGCGTTATGCTGGTGGGGAATACCTGAATATGGAGATAAGAAATCAGCCAAAGTGAAAGAACTCGACTATTATGCAAGAACGGAACAATGGGATAAAATAGTGGAAAGCAGTCAAGGTTCGTTGACTAATTATCTGAATATGTGTTTTTTGAATCTGGCATTATCTCAAAAAGGGGAGTTGGCAGATCGTTTGTTCAGTTTTGACCAGAGAGGGCCGCAGGGAATAATGGTCGGATGGAATAAAACAGAGCAGATATCCTCTTTATTGAGTGATATTGCTTTTGCCATGGGAAATCCGGCGATGGCTCAGGAAATGGCTTTTGAAGCATATGCAACAGCCATAGGAGAGGGGAACCCCCGTATGTTAAAGAGACTTGTTCAGACAAATATTATTTATGGGGAATATCCGGTGGCGGAGAAGTATCTGAATATATTGGAGAATACATTTTATTATAAAAAATGGGCTGGTGAACATCGTAAATTTTTATATAATGATGCTGCTGTAGAGCAGGATCCGGTATTGGGACCAAGGCGCAAATGTTTACCGAAAGAGAACTATCTTTCCGAGATAAACTATATCGAAAAAGACATGCGTATGATCGCTGAAGCCAATCCGGAAAATAAAGCGGCCATTGAGTATCTGGGAGCCTTTCTTTTATTGGCAAAGAATATGGAAGGTTTCAAAGGGCTGGTCGAAACTTATTATGGAACGGAGGTGCTTCCTGTGTTGCCGAAGTCTTTCCAGGAAGCAGTGATCACGTTGTCGGAAGCGGAACCGGATTATTGGAAACGTTTTGATATCTCTCCCTCCGTCATGCAACGTTTTGCAGAATACAAGAAGCAGGTTCTGGCGAACCGGAATAATAAGAGTGCCCTCCCCGGACTGTTGCGCAGGGCCTACGGAGATACTTACTGGTTTTATTTTATGTTTAAATAAAGGAATGGGATATGAATGGAAATTATAAATATATAGCATTGCTGGCCTTGTTTTTTTCTTGTTCGGACTCGGTTCAGGTGAGTGATACGTTAAGCGAAAGGCCTGCTATCTTCCCAGATTACACCGATATAACGATACCGGCAAATATCGCTCCGCTGAATTTCTCTCTGGAGAATCCTGTTGAAGATGCACGTGCTGTTCTGTCATTCTCGGATCAGCAGATAAAAGTGAAGGCGAAGGATAACCAGTTCGTTTTTCCTGTTTCTAAATGGAAAAAACTATTATCGTCTGCGGCAGGAAATGAGGTAAAGGTTGTTGTCCAGGTGAAAGATAAAGGGAAATGGGTGGAATATGCTCCTGTTAAATGGAATGTGGCGGCAGAACCGGTCGATCCTTATATAGCTTACCGTCTGATTGCACCGGGATACACTTTATGGAATAAAATGGGACTTTATCAGCGTAACCTGGAGAATTATACCGAGACGCCTATTATCGAGAATAAGATGAGTGGCAGGAACTGTGTGAATTGTCATTCATTTTGCATGCAGAATCCGGATAAGATGCTTTTCCATATGCGTGAAACATATCCGGGAACTCTTCTGATAGATGGCGATAAGATAGAAAAACTGAACACGAAAACCGAGCAAACAATATCTTCTTTGGTCTATCCTTCCTGGCATCCTTCCGGAAAATATGTGGCATTTTCTGTAAACAATACCAAACAGGGATTCCATGCCAACGACAGGAACCGTATAGAAGTGTTTGATGAGGCGTCGGACGTTGTTGTCTATGATGTGAAAAAACATGAGATTGTAACTACGGCTAAGTTGTTTTCCAAAGATGCTTTTGAAACTTTTCCGACATTCTCTCCGGATGGAAAAACGCTTTATTTCTGTACGGCTCCGGCACGTCCTATTCCGGAAGAGTTTTCAGAGATCAAATATAATTTATGTGCTATCGGATTCGATCCTGACAGCCGTAGTTTCGGTTCGGAGGTCGATACTTTATATAATGCAGCAGTTTCAGGTCAGAGTGCTTCTTTCCCCCGGGTATCTCCGGACGGGAAATATTTAATGTATACAGTCTCGGGTTATGGAAACTTCTCAATCTGGCATAAAGATGCGGATTTGCAGATGGCGGATTTGTCAACAGGAGAAAGCATACCGTTAGATATATTGAATAGCGATGATGTGGAAAGCTATCATTCCTGGAGTAGCAATAGCCGTTGGGTCATATTCAGCAGTCGCCGTATGGATGGATTATATACGCGTCCTTATATCGCTTATATAGATGAAAAAGGAAATGCATGCAAACCGTTTTTATTGCCTCAGAAAGATACCGGCTTTTATGACCGTTTTATGATGTCATATAATATTCCGGAGTTTATTACCGGAAAGGTGAAAGTAGGAGGCAGGGTGTTAGGGCTGAAAGCGAAAGAGGATAAAGGGATAGATGTGAAGTTCGCTAAATAAAAAAAGCCGCTTAAAAGCGGCTTTTTTTATTAGTAATATTAGTCGATTTTCTGTTATTTGGAAGAAAAAAGTTTGTTCTTATTTATCCGAATGACTTTTCCGTATTTCGATAACTCATCCAGATTAATTCGTTTGGGGTCGCCTATTATACCGATAGCAACCGGGCGGCCTTTTACGTTTTGTTGATAGAATTTTACAACATCCTCAAATGATAAATTCTGGATTTTAGGTAATTGTGTTTTGGCAGGATCTTCGGTATAACCCAAACGCTTCCATGCTTCATACACTTGGCTTCTGGAGCGGAATCCCGGCTTAGCCGTTTGAAGACCTTCCCGTAAATAATCCTTGATACCATTGATGCGGTCTGCATATTCCGGCATTTCCGTCAACAGATTCATAAATACATCAATAGCTTCGATTGTTTTATCGGCCTGGGTACCGATATATCCTTCGAAGTAGGCGTTTTTATTAGCCAGAGGTGGTGTGATTTCTCCACCATCTGCGGTATAAGCCATAGAACGGTATTCACGAACTTCCTGCATAACCAATCCGCCGAATCCGCTTCCAAAATATTTGTTGAAAGCTTTGTAATAAACATCATCTTCAATCTTAAAAGGATTACCTTCGACATAAAAATAAATCTTGCTTTGCAATGCATCGTTATCGGATACGAAATAGATCGTATTTTCTTTATATTGAACACGATCCTTTACAACAGGTGAGTTACTTGTCTTTTCTGTAGCTTTCAAAGGAAGGTTCTTGCTTAAAATATCGTAAACATCATTGAAAGGCATTGAACCCACATAATGAATTTCTGCTTCATAATCTGTGGCCCGATTGAATTCTCCTGTAAGACTACTGATTGTTAGATTGATAATATCTTCCAATGGCATACGATCCAGATATTCGGATTTGTTTTGATACAGTAAATAGTCGTGTAAGGCTTCTTCCAACAAATTTTCATTTTTTTCTTCGATAGCACGCATCTGATAAGCAGAACCAATCATATTATTTAATTGTTTCTCATCAAGTTTGGGCATAAGGATCTGACGAGTCAGCAAATTACAGGAAGCTTCAAGATTTTCTTCGTAACCAGACATAGAGACATAAAGGTAATTGTCATCTACACCAAAATTACAAACTGCGCCTAGGGCATTGAGCTCCTGCTTTAACGCTTGCGGTTCATAAGCACCCATAACACCTGCGTTATTCATCAAATCAACGGCGTATTTAAGTTGAGGCATTTCATGGGTTCCGACTCCATATTTCAGAGTTAGTGTGAATATCGCATTTTCCTGATTCTGTGTATAGAATAATCGGGAGCGTTCATTCACTTGCTTGATCTGGACAGCATCGAACTTTTCATAAACCGGATCAACTTTACGAACCGGTAGCTTACGAAATTTTTCGGCATATTGTGATATCACTCCGCGTTCTGGATTGATTGGATCATATTTGGGTTTGGATAGTTTTTCAGCCTTAGGGGCTTTTCCCGGCTGATAATTTAACACAATGTAATTTTTATTGAGATATTTGTTTGCAATCTCTTTTACCTGTTCTATGCTGATGGCTTTCAATCTTTCTTTATAATTCAAAACATGGCTTATGTCTTCATTACAAATAAAAGTAGACAAAATTTGTTCCGCTTTATTGTATGATGATTCAAAAGCGAGATCGAAGTCACGTATAAGAGTTGCTTTCACTGAGTTGAATAGTTCTTCATTGAATTCTCCTTTCTGTATTTTGGAGACTTCCTGAAGTAACATTTTCTCAAGCGATTTTGATGATTCGAAGCGGCGTTGGTTTACATCATAATAGGGGACACCTACAATTAATATACGACCTTGTTCTTTAAAATTGATCAAACCGGCATCAGCCCCCAGGACATCTCCGGACAAAGATAGTTTATCTAATAATCCGGTACGGTTACTATTGGATAACATGTTTACACAAATAGTAAGGGCTAATTCGTCTTCATGTCCTTTCGGAACCCCTTTGAAGGCTAATCTTAAAGTAGGGAAGTCTCCCATTTTTGTACTATATTCTGTGCGGCCTTTTATTTCTATTTCAGGATAGGTTTTCCGTTCAGGGCTTTTTTGTGGATTCAAACGGCCAAAGCGGTCATTAATAAGCCCCATTGCTTCTTTTAACTTGATATTTCCGACTAAGATCAGAACCATATTTTCCGGAACATACCAACTCTTATAGAAATCAACTAATCCTCCCAGACGAGGTTTTTTCAGATGTTCCTGTAAACCTAGTATTGCGCGGGAATAAGGATGACCAGGGAAAATATGTTTCAACATAAAGTCTGATTGCAGGGAACCTTGCATATCCTGACTTCTGTTAAATTCTTCGTAAACGGTTTCCAACTCCGGCTGGAAGGCGCGAAAGACCGGATTAATAAAACGTTCTGAATTAAGGTCTAGCCATTTATATAACTGAGAGGGGGGAAATGAACTGTAATACATGGTTTCATCGTATCCGGTTGCAGCATTGAGCATTTTTCCTCCCATATTATCTGTCAATTCAGCAAATTCGTTAGGAGCGGCAAGCTTCGCTGCTTCCACGGTCAGTTTATTTATTTCAAGTGAAATCGTTTCTTTTTTAGCTGGGTCTGTTTCATTTGCCATTTCATCATATTTGGCTATGATCTGTTCATATATAGGTTTTTCTTTTTCCCAGTTTAAAGCACTGATGCTTTGTGTTCCTTTAAACATCATGTGTTCCAGGTAATGTGCCAGCCCTGTTAAGTCTTCCGGATCATTTACCGCACCAACTTTTACTCCGACTAAACCAAACACATCATTTTTCGTACTATCTTCCCATATATATACAGAAAGTCCGTTTTTAAGTTTAAAACCTTTCAAACCTTGTGCTGAAACCGTGAGAGAAGAGGCTACAGCGATTATCAGTAAAACTAATGAATAGAATTTTCTCATTTGTATCAAGTTTATAAATGTTGTTGATTCAATAGAAAACAAAAAAGATACTGTCTTACTTCAGTAGAATAAAACAGTATCTTTTTCATATTAATGTATGTTATATATTATTCCGGAAATTCCAGTACCTCAACAGCTTCATTGGTATATTGAGCTAACTTTCCATTTAAGTAGACAACAAAGAATGCCGAAATATTATATTTATTTCCAACTTTTTCTGTACCGGTACAATACAAGGAAGTCATACCGTAAGTATCATCATTATATCCTGTTTCTTGTATTGCAATATTATCTATTTCTCCATTTGCATCTGTTGAGAAGATGATGGGATAACCTTCCACATAACAATCCGGTAACCGATATACATCTGCTTCAACAGCTTTCTCAATAACCTGTGGCCAAGAATCTCCGAAAATATTGGATGTGAACGTTCCTGTACCTATGGAATTAAAGGTTAACTTGCGTTGAGCTTTTACCGTGATAGAATTAACGTTAGTAGGAGAGGCTTTAGCTTCATCAAACCCTAAAATTAAAACATATTGGTCTGTTACTCCCAATAAATTGATATCTTTATAAGTAATAACTGCTTCTGCAACAGATTTTCCATCTTCGAATGTCAGAGTTGGATTTTCCAATGTAAACAACTCTTCAATTCCTTCGGCAGGAGTAAAGGACAGTTCAAGAGTAGAAGTTCCCTGTGTTGTTCCGCGATAGACAGGAACAACGATCTTGTTTCCATCCGTTGCTAACATTTCGACTTTCTGTGTAGCTCCGGCAAAAGCATAAACTGCACTGTCTCCACTGTAAACGACACCATCATGCTCTGAACAACCAACGAATGCCATTGCCATTAGAATCAGCAAGGATAACGATTTGAATATATTTGATTTCATATTTCTATTGCTTAATTATTAAACATGTCATTAGAATGGATTCTGATCGGATGCGCTGATATTGGCATTACCGTCTATTTCCGATTGGGGCAATGTCATTATGAATGCATTGGATCCGGCATTTGTATCTACATTCTTAACCAATTCGGTATGATTAGAACCGCTATAATCACGATCGAAGCCTAGTTTTAAACGTTGCAAATCGAATATACGTCCTACTTCGCCCCATAATTCCACACGGCGCTGGAATAAGATTTCATCCATAAGAGTCTGCAATGGAGCTACTGTATTCTGATTATAAGAATTAGAATCGGAGAATTTTGCCAAACGAACCGCATAATTGCTGTCGCGTACGCTTCCTAATTGTGAAATTAACTTCCGTGCTTCAGCATAATGTCCTAAGTGACATTCTGCTTCTGCAGCGATAAGCACCATTTCTTCTCCGCGCATATAAATATAATCACCGGTACGGCTGGTTACATTTGCAAACTTGAATTTTACCTGACAATAAGGCAACATGGATGTACCACTCACTATTTCGTCTTCACTCAGGTCACCTCTCCACCAAGATTTCCGTTCATCTGTCTCGGGCATATTGTTGTATAACCAACTGGAAATACATTTTTCTGCACCTGAAGCATACATTCCTTCAGCATCAGCATCCATGTGACTGAACAAGGAGGCGAAATGCTGACTTTGGTCTGCTATAACTTCTACACCCCACAATACATCGGCATTTTTTACACTATTAAATCCGGTTAATGAACTAACAGGAAGAACAGCTTGCAATCCGGGCTTTTTCAAAGCCTCTTTGGCAGCAGCTAGTGCGCCTTCATAATTTTGTTGAACGAGGCAAACACGTGCCTTGATTCCGTTCGCTGCATAATAGTCGATATGAGATGGATGTTTTTGTTCAACACCGCAATCTTTCAATAGCGAGATGGCTGTTTCCAAATCAGAATTGATCTGTTTATAGACATCTTCCACAGTTCCACGCGGTTTACCTTCAGATGAACTTGTAGTCGGTTCCGTATATAAAGGTACTCCGGGTGCCGATTCATTTCCTTTATAAGTCTGTTGATACAACTGGATCAACTGGAAATAAGAGAGTGCCCTCATGGCATAGGCCTGTCCTACAACGCTGTTTAAAAGATTCTGATCACCTCCGGCATCCGGTGCTTGGGCGATAATGTAATTGGCATTTGATATTAGCGTATAATGAAGATTCCAGAACTGATATGGACGTCCTTGCTTATGTGTATAATCCTGACGAACATTAAAACGGTAATCTTCATAAAACCAGCCTTGTCCTTGTCCAAGCATCAGGTGGTCTTCTCCCATCAAATCGCCAGCTAAATAAACACCGACAAATCCGGGATTTTCGTCAGCCCAACCTGTACCCCAACCAGCTACATAAGTAGCACGATAAATACCATTCATCGCCGTTTCAGCACCATTGGCATCGCTAAATATAATTGTTCCGCTGACTTTATCGGTCGGATTTGTTTCCAATTGGTCGTTACATGCTCCCAAAGTAAGTAATCCGACAGCAGATAATATATATATTACTTTTTTCATTTTTTTTCGTATTTATATTTTACTGGTTCTGCTTAAAATTTAACATCTACACCGAAAGAAATAGTTCTTGAAGGTGTATAAACAAATGTAGTTCCACCGCTGAAGTTATATTGCGGGTCCATACCTTTCAAATGAGAGAATAGCACCAGATTATCGGCTGTAGCCGTGAAGCGGATATCTTTCATGAACATACCCTTTGTCAATCTGGTCGGCAAAGAATAACCTAATGTGATATTTTTAATCGCCAAATAAGAAGCATTGATCAAATCGGCGTCTGTGATAGGATACGCTTTACCAATTTCAATTTTAGGTACGTCGGTAATATCTCCCGGCTGTTTCCATGCCCTTTCCAGGTTTTTATGTTTGGCTTGTCCGACATAGTTTCCATACATAAAGGTATTATATACGCTATCCAATACTTTACCTCCGATCGAATAGGTACACATGATGCTTAAATCGAAACCTTTATATTTGAAATCGTTTGTGAATGATCCGTACAAATTCGGAATACGGCTACCCATAATCTGTTTAGAAGCTGTAGCTTTGTTTATATTGGAAGAGATGTAAGGTTCTCCCGGATTGCCATTTTCATCCGTATCCCAAACCCAATACAATTGGCTACCTGTCGCAGGATCTACTCCGGCGGATTTTGCTGTATAGAATGAGTTAATCGTTTCACCTTCCTTTATAATATAGTTTCCGCTAATGATTTCTGGTTTATCAGCCAAATGCAATACCTTATTCTTGACAGTCGATCCCATCAAAGTCAGGTCCCAGGTAAAATCATTCGTGTTGACCAAACGACCGTTTAACGTAATATCCCAACCGGTGTTACGCATGCTACCGATATTTTTCAAATAACTGTCGAAACCTAAAGAAGAAGCCATCGGGTAATCGAGCAACATATCCGTTGTTTTACGGTTGTACCATTCGATAGATGCTGAGAAACGATCGAAAACTTTAGCTTCGACACCCACGTTCAGATTACCGTTTTGTTCCCACTTCAAATTCGTGTTTTCAAGAGAAGATACTAATGCACCACTCATCGAGGCATTAGGCCAACCTAAATCATAGAAAGATTGCCAAGCATATAATGTACCGACATTGTCATTACCCTGAACACCATAGCTAGCCTTCACTGACAGATTATTCAACCAGTCCACATCGCTTAGGAATGCTTCGTTATTCATACGCCAGTTTGCACCGACCGACCAGAATTTACCCCAACGATAATCTTTGTTGAAACGAGAAGAACCATCCGTACGGAAGCTGGCCGACAAGTAATATTTGTCCATATAATCATAGTTTGCTCTGAACAAATAAGATTCGATCGTATAAGAATCCTTTACAGAACTAGCATCTGTGATAGTAGTAGCACCAGCTAATTCATAGATACCTCCGAATGGGAAACCAGACTTGGTCGCATTCAAAGAACTCACTTCGTAATCATAATATTCGTGACCGGCTAAAAAGTCAATGTGATGTTTGTCATTGAACTTTCTATCATAAGTCAGCAATTGGTTGAATGTGTAACTGAAATAACGAGAGTTTTTCTTGGCCAGCATACCTTTTACACTGGCTGCATTTCCGAAATAAGGATTATAATAAGTAAAGTTATTTCGGTTCACATAATCAAAACCGAAGTTCGCTGTCAATTTCAATCCTTGAAGAGGACCGTCTTTCAAATCACCCAAACTGATGTAAGTACGTCCACTTACGTTATCGTCGTTTGTTCCGTATTTATCATCAAATAAAGTTGCAATACTATTAAAATTGGCATTTGCTCCTGCAGGACGAGTTGAACCATAGTCAAACATAGGTGCACCATCGGCGCCATACATAATTTGTCCGTTTTCATCCAATTGGTGTACTGGGAAAATAGGAGCCATCAATTGAGCCGAGTAGAAAGTATTTGATGAAGCAGAAGTAGAAGTATTGGAAGTGTTGCTTTTCGTATGGGCAAAGTTCGTGCTCAAACCGGCTGTCAGCCAATTTTTATATTCTGTGTCTACATTGATACGGCCCGTATAACGTTGAAAATTAGTAGTCTTCAACAAACCGTCTTCATTCAAGTAGCCTAAAGAAAACATGTATTTTGTTTTATTCTGAGAACCGGACATGTTCAATACATATTCCTGACGTAACGGATTGTTTGCTGTAGCTTCATCCATCCAATCTTCATGATAACGTAATGTTGCATCAGAACGGACCTTTCCTGTAACCGGATCAATTAGTTCTGCAATAGGAAAGTTAAACGGATTATACATCTGATTAGTACCAAAGATAGCTTTAGCTCCGCTTCCCATAGCTGTCAATGCAGCAACACCTGCTGCTTCAGGAGATAATCCGTTACTTGCAATCTGATCATTTTTATATGATTGGAAAATCGTTTCCAGATAACCTCTTTCATCCATTGTCTCATATCTGGGGATAGCACGTGAAGCAATACCCCAATTTGCTTTCAAATTGACAAGTAAAGCACCATCCTTACCTTTTTTTGTTGTAATCATCACAACCCCGTTTGCACCACGAGATCCATATAACGCACCGGCAGATGCATCTTTCAATACAGTCATCGACTCGATATCGTTTGGATTGATTGCATTGATATTACCGTCATAAGGAATACCATCTACCACATACAACGGGTTTTGAGATGCTTTGATAGAACCGAAACCACGAATTACGACAGAAGAACCAGACCCAGGCTGTCCGGAACCCGATGTTGTCTGTACACCGGCCACTAGTCCATCTAATGCTTTACTAACATTAGCGACGGTTCTCTTTTCGATCTTTTCATTTTTGATGATTTCGGCAGAACCAGTAAATGATTCTTTCTTCGCAGTACCGTATGCAACTACAACAACCTCATCAAGAGATTGATTATCAGTTTGCATTAGGATTCTTAAATTAGATTTTACTTCGATCTCTTGAGTCTTCATACCGACATACGAAATCACCAGAGTCTTTGCAGAACTTGGTACATCCAAAGAGAACGCACCATCAAAATCAGTCACTGTACCGACCATCGTACCCTTTACGACAATCGATGCACCAATAATTGGCTCATTA